>CALVLC010000033.1 GCA_944336335.1 uncultured Bacilli bacterium
TAGCAAAGATATAGGTAAAGAAATTGAACCTGAAATTATGATTCCATTAACTCTCGATCTTAAAGAATTCAAGTTCGTTAAGAAGATTATTGTTGATGAAGTCGAAAAAGTCTTAAAAGAAAACAACGTTTCAATGAAATACCATGTTGGTACAATGATCGAAATCCCAAGAGCTGCTTTACTCTCTGGTGAAATCGCTTCAGAAGCTGAATTCTATTCATTTGGTACAAACGATTTAACACAAATGACATTTGGTTTCTCAAGAGATGACGCTTCCAAGTTCTTAGGTTCATACTATGAAAATAAGATTCTTGAAGAAGATCCATTCCAACACGTTGACCAAAAAGGTGTTGGCAAATTAATCAAGATGGCAGTTGCTGATGGAAAAGCTACAAGACCAGAATTACTTTGTGGTGTTTGTGGTGAACACGGCGGTGATCCAGAATCAATCCAATTCTTCAATAAAGTTGGTTTAGATTATGTTTCCTGCTCACCATTCAGAGTCCCAATTGCAAGACTTGCTGCTGCTCAAGCTGAAATCTTATTAAAAAGAGAAGAAGCAAAAGCAGGCAAAAAATCTAAATAATAGAAAGCCATTTAAAAATAAAGAGGAGTAAAAACTCCTCTTTTTTAATACTCAATTTTGTGAAAATAATTATAGATTTGCGGGCTTTTTTATTATTTTAAATACTTTGGTGAAAAATATAAATCGTTATTTTCGGTTATGTGACCAACTTTTTTATTATTTAAATATATGTCTCCGTTATCATCTAAATAACCAGCTTTATATTTTTCAATATAAATTTCGCCTTCTTCTGTTAAAACAGCAAATCTTCTGCTATTAATGTAAATAACGCCCTGGTGGTTAATGTATCCAACAAGTTCATCGCCTATATACACGTTTTTATTATAACAATCTAAAAATAACATTTTATTTACCTAAAAATTTCGTAGCACAGACTTGATAGTGGTCAAGAGTATATTTCTTCTCGGCTTTTCTCCAAAGCTTTTTGTTATTCGTTAGAGCAAACACACAACTACCTGAGCCACTCATCATAACGCATTCAAATCCATCATCTTTTAGGCTCTCGATAATATTAGAGATTTCTGGTAAAAGTTCTATAGCTGGATTTTCTAATGAGTTAAAAACGTTCTTTCCTAAGCTTTCTAAATCGTCTTTTATATAGAGATCTTTAATCAAATTAATATCACCATGTTCAATATCTTCGCAACGATCGGCAGTTTCAAAAACTTCTTTTGTAGAAAGACCATCAAATGGCTTAACTAGCAAGACATAAAATGGTGCAACATGGTCAAAAAATTCCAAAATTTCGCCTTTTCTCTTAAGAAGAGTAGGAGAATTAAAAATCGCCCATGGTACATCGCTCCCAATAGCTATTCCAATATCAATCAATTCTTCTTTTTTTGGCTTTAAATGAAGAAGTTTAATAATAGCTCTTAAAGCAGCTCCAGCATCAGCACTTCCGCCTCCAAGGCCGGCTTGTAAGAAGATGTTTTTGTGAATATTAATCAAAAAATGTTCTTTAAAACCCCGTTTCTCTCTAGCTTCGTCGATTATCCTATGAACTAAATTATATTTAGTGATTTTTAAAGAATAATCATCACAAGTAACGAAGTCATCAGTTGCTGTAGGCGGCAAAATTTGAACGTCTAAAGAATCGTGCATTTCTAAAGGCAACATTATTGTTTCTAAATTATGATACCCATCATCTCTTAAATTTTTAATATCTAGTGATAAATTTATTTTTGCGTAAGCTTTTTCAATCATATAAAAATTATATATTGTTTATTTATTTAATTCATTAAGCGTTTGAGATAATTTTACAAACTGTTCAGTATTAAGTTCTTCGGCTCTTTGTGTTGGCTTGATGTTTGTTTTTTCAAAAGCATTCATTAAAATGTCTCTATCTTTTACACAAGGCAAAAGATTATTTTGAAGGGTTTTTCTTCTATTTTGAAAGGATAACTTCGCTATTTTATATAAAAACCCTGCAAAATCCATGTTTTTTTCAGGTTTTTTTGTTAAACTAAACACCAATGAGTCGACATTAGGTTCTGGAAAAAAGTTGGTTCTTCCGACTAAAAGTTCTTGCTTTATATTGAATAAATAATCTAGTAAAACATTCAAAGCATTGTAATCTTTGCCTTGCTTGGCAACGATTCTTTTATAACATTCTTTTTGAACCATGAAGACGGCTTTTTCAAGATGTTTATTCTCTAGTGATATTTTCAAAATAATTTCACTGATTATATAGTATGGTAAATTCCCTATTACTTTGTTGGCTTGAAACTCTTTGACTTTTAAAATGTTGTTTTTTGTAATTTTGATTTTTCTTCCTTCGAAACTTTTATTAAGAAATTCAACAAATTTTTGGTCGTATTCCACTACTTCATAATTGCTATATTCTTCATCTAATATGAAACCTGTAAGAGCTCCCAAACCAGGGCCAATTTCTAACACCTTATCGTTTTTATTAATTGATAATAAGTTTACGATTTCAGTAGCTGTTTTTTGATTAATTAAAAAGTTTTGCCCCAATTCTTTTTTTGCATGGGAATTTACTAACTTAAAATAATCAATAATTTCATCTCTATTCAGCATTTTTTTAAAACCTCAATAATTTGATCTTTAGTAATTTCTAACATATTTAGTTTCTTTAATAAAGATTTACCATTTGTAAATCCTAAATGAAAATTTTCAGAAACTATTTTTCTTAATTTAAAGGAATTGTCACTGCCTACCAAACCTAACTCGATTAAATCGCTCATTGTGATTATAGATTCATTACTGTTTTTATCGATAAAAACCTTTGCGTTTTTTAGAGCTCTTAAAACTTCTTCTTTAGTTGATTCAGCAACGCCCACTTTGCGTCCTTTAATAGAAACCTCTTTTCTTACATAGGCATTTTTAAGTGCCGGTATTCTTTCATTCAAGTAAGTTCTTATTTTGTGGCCTGGAAAATCAGGATCTGTTAAAACAATTGCTTCACCCTTTTCTAGATATGATTTTATGAATTCAACATCATTGTCTGAAACCGCTGAACCGTTAACACTATAAAAATCAGCATCTATAAAACTTGATAAAAAATCTACATCAGTTTTACCTTCAACAACTATTAATTTTTTCACGATTTTTGTCTCATTCTTTCACGTGTAAAATTTTGCACGAATTGTGGAAACTAATTTTTTGAAACTCTCCAAAGTTTAAATTTAACGATTCTGATGCATATTTTACGGTTTCATAGATATATTCAGGCAAATTGATGTTTCCACGAAACGGAACCGGAGCAAGATAAGGTGCGTCAGTTTCAAAAACTATAAATTCTTGTGGAATTGAATGAATTACATCTTTTATTTCAACAGCGTTTTTAAAAGTCAAGACTCCACCAAAAGCTATCATGTATCCAAGTTTAATAAATTCTTTGGCCATTTCCACACTTCCAGAAAAGCAATGCATTATTCCGGTTTGATTAACAGCATGTGCTTTTAAAATGTCATATGTATTTTGAATAGCGTTTCTACAATGTATAGATATTGGTAAGTTATACTTGTTAGCTAGTTCAATTTGTTCTATGAACATTTCTTTTTGTTTTGCTTTTATGTTGTCTTCTTTTTCCCAGTAATAATCTAATCCGATTTCGCCTATTGCTTTTATCTTTTTCGATGTGCTTATTAAATCTTCGAGTTCTTTTATTGTTGGATTGCTTTCGTTTTTTAATCTGTATTGTTTATGTTCTGTAGGAATAACTCCAATAGCACAATAAACATTCTCGTATTTTTCTGCAATTTTTATAGCTAACTTTGAACTTTCTAGATCCCAACCAACGCAAAGAAAATGAGTAACCCCTTTTTCTTTAGCGGATTGAAGTAGTGAATCTAAATTATCAAAAAGCTTTTTATCATTTAAATGAATGTGAGTATCAAAAATCATTTTATTTACCTACACAAAAACGAGAGAAAATTTCCTTTGCTATATCAAAATCATTATCTTCTCCAGTTATGGAGAGTGTTTTTAAATAAGCGTTTTTAAGTTGACTATTAATAAGATCTATTGGTAAGCCTGTTTCAACGTCAATTAAGACGTGTTCAAGAATTTCTTTAATATTTTCTAATAGTCCGATCTCACGAGTGTTTGCAATGGAAGGATTATCATAATTTTCTTTACTTAAATTGAGTTTATCAATAATTGCTTGTTTTAAAGGCTCAACATCTTTATTTAAAGCAGAAATATAAAGTTTATCTTTATGTTCTTTTTGAGATAGTAAATCTTTTTTATTGTATACAAAAATTCTGTTTTTACCTTTAACCAATTTAACGATTTCTTCATCCTCTTCATCAAGGTTTTCACTATCGAAAACACATAAAACAATATCGCTATCTTTAAGTTTTGATATGCTTTTTTCGATTCCGATTGATTCAACTTGATCAGAAGATTCTCTTATTCCGGCCGTATCAAACAAATTTATAATAACGCCATTAAGATTGATTTTGCCTTCAACAATGTCACGAGTAGTGCCTTTTACATCAGTAACAATTGCTTTATTTTCATTAAGTAAAGCATTTAAAATTGATGATTTTCCTACATTAGGTTTTCCTACAATTGCAACATTAATACCATCTTTTATGATGTTTCCCTTGAGTCCGTCTTTAATTAATTTGCTAATATATTTGATATTTTCCTTGCAAATCTCAACTATTTTTTCATTATTTGCTTCTTCAATGTCTAAATACTCAGGATAATCAATATTAACTTCAATCAAAGATAGAATATCTCCTAAACTCTTTTTAATTGGCTCAATAAGCTTAGAAGTTTTCCCTTCAAGAGCCATCAGAGAAAGCTTTTTACTCTCTTCAGTTTCAGCATTTATAAGGTCATTAATTGACTCAGCCTGCATTAAATTTAATTTACCATGTAAATAAGCTCGTGAAGAGTATTCGCCATTTGTAGCCATTCTGGCTCCGTTTTTTAAAGCGACTTCGATGATGCGATTAAAAATAAGTGGTGAACCATGTGACATAATCTCAACACTATCTTCTCCAGTAAAAGATCTTGGACGTTTATAAGCTAACAAAACGACTTCATCAATTGTTACTTCCCCGTCTTTGATATATCCATGAAATATAGTATTTTTTTCAACTTTAGTTATGTCCTTTGAAAAGAATTTCGAAACAATAAAAAAACAATCGTCACCACTAAGTCTGACGATTGCTAAGGCACTTTTCAAAGGCGGAGTGGCTAAAGCGACGATTGTTTCAAACATTAATTATTCAGCCTTTTCTTCTGTTTCTGGTTCAGTAGAAGTAGTTGTTTCTTTTCCAAAAGGAACGTATTTGATAACAACAGCTCTATTTTTGCCATCACCAACAGATTCAGTTTTAATGTTTTTCCAATTTGTTAATGCATTATGAACTTTCTTTCTTTCATCTGGTGTCATTGGTTCAAGTTTTGCATCAATGTGTGTGGATAAAACTTCTTTAGCAACCTTTTTAGCTTCGTGAATTACTCTAGAATATTTTTTATCTTTGTAATTTCCAATATCTAATAAGATTCTGAATTTTCTCTTAAATTTTTGAGAAACAGCAAGCTTAACAAGTTCGTTTAATGATTCAAGAGATTTACCATTGTTCCCAATTAAAATTGAATTGTGATTTGTTTCAATTAAAACCTTGATTAAGTTATCTCTATAGAATGTTTTTAAACTTGCATCAAGATTTAAAGCATGGCATATATCTTTTATATATTCTTCAACAAAGAGAATAACATCGCTAGTTTCTTCGACAGAAATAGTGGTCTTTTTAGAAAATAAACCTTTCTTTTCTTCGATAATTTTATAAATTAATTCTTCTTCTGCGACATTCAATTCTTCGCTTGCTTGTTTTAAACATTCAGCAAGTGTTTTAGCTGAAAATATTTTCATTGTTGGACGCTCCCTTCTTTTTTCTTTGTAAACAGTCTTTTAACTTTATCGTTAATTTTTTCTTTATTATTATCTTTATAATCACCATTACGTTTATTTGATCTTGCTATAAATATATAATGAATAATTAAAGATTGAATAATTGAAATAATAGCACCAGCAAACCAGTAAACGCCCATAGCACTTGGAAGTGTGAAGCCCATGATAATAATCATTGCTGTCATAATCCATTGTGTATACTTAAGTGTTTTGTTTTGTTGATTCAAAGATGCACTGTTATTTAATTTAGTAACTGATTTCATCTTCTTTTTATTTAACCAGTTTGGTAAAAGCATTGAGACAATTTGAGCAGCACTCATTAACAAAACAAGAACAAGAGCTGTCCGCCATCCTGGGTTGCTTGGCCATCCACTAAAGTTAGTCAAAACAGACCAAATTGTGTCGGAAAGTCTTAATCCAAGTACGGCGTCTCTACTTAAAGAAGCACTGCCTTGTAAAGCGTTCCAAACACAAATAAAGACTGGGAATTGAACAAAAATAATTAATAAAGATGCAAATGGATGGACTTTATATTTTTTATAAAGAGCCATTTGAGCAGCAGCTAATTTTTGTTTTTCATAGTCGTTTGAATTGGAATTTGGATATTTTTGTTGAAGTTTTGCAAGTTCTGGTTGTAAGAATGTCATCTTTTGTTGTGATAAAGTTGATGGCAAGGTTACAAGCATGAATAAAACTCTAATAATAAGAGTTGCTAATAAAACAGCAAAAATTTGTCCATAACCATTCATTCCAAAGGCGTGAGCAAAGTTTTCAACCATTGTTCCGATTGGATAAACTAATAAGCCTTCTAAGAAACCGTGCTCGGAGAAAGCTCTTCCCCATCCTTCGTAGAAGTCTTCGCCTTTTCCTTCAATTAAAACTGTATCATTTAACGGATCGTTATTAACGTGTCCATAATATCCATCATTAACGGTGATACAAGTTCTTAAATTTGCAACTTGTGTATTAAGATTGGTGGACATTAAGTTTAAGAAATTGGTGCTTAAGCCATCATCAAATTTAAATCCGTCAGATGTAACAATTTCTTCATTCCATTTTCTTAAATTAACAAATTTATCGCTTGGATTTTCTTCGTTATAGTATTTAACAAAACCAGTGCGAGCTAAAAGAGCATTGTTTCTACCGATGTTATTTTCCCCACCTTCTAGCATTTCGTTAAGGAGTTCTTCGTTTGTTGTATCTTTTTTATATTCTTCTAATTGCTCAGGGGTATAGCCATATACTTGTTCATAAGTTAAAGTTTCAAGAGATAATCCGCTCAAACTTTCTAAAGAAGATTCGTTAGCTTCGTTAACCATTGCGCCTAAAACTTTAAGATCAAGTGCTTCCCAGTAAGAAGAAGTAGGAGCGATGATGTTATAAGAAGCAGCGTTATTAATAAGATTTTTAGTGAAATCGTTCAAACCAAATGTATAACTAACTCCTGTTGAACTTCCGCTTTCTGTGTTTTCTGCAGTTGAAATTCCGTCTGCATAAATAGTTACATTTTTTAATGCATAAAGATTTTCGTTAATTTGATAAAAGAAGTATTCGTGATGCTTTGTTTCTCCATCAACGTATGGTTTATCAACATCGCCAGTTGCCGCTTTTAATCCGATTCGATCTAAAGTAACTTTTGATGCATCTACGTTAGCTTGAGCTTTGAAAGTATCTAAAATATATTGTTCGCCTTGCTCATAACTTTCAAAAAATGTTGTGTTCATGCCGTTATAGCCGAACATATAGTTTGAAGTATCAAGATTAGAACAAAATGAATTACAACTTGTAAGAATAAAGACTGTTCCTAGAACAGCCATACCCCCAAAAACTTTTTTAAGACTTTTTTTATTCATTTATTTCTCCTTGATGGAAGTGATTTGTTTAAGCAAATCGTATAAAAGTTTTTCGTTTTTTTGAAATTCATCGGTGTTGTATTTTGGTGAAATAACAACAATCAAATTCAATTGATGTTTTTGATATTCGAGATATTTATCTAAAATTGCTCTTACTTGGCGTTTAATCTTAACTCTTTTGACAGCAATTCCGTTTTTCTTTGAAACATGAATTCCAACCCTAGTGAAGCCGACATCGTTTTTTTGATAATAAATCGTATAGATTTCGTTTCGTTTAAATTTCTTATGGTTGAAAATTTCTTTAAACTCTCGATATTTTTTTACTCGATTAATTTCTTTCATCAATTAGTGTTTTGTGTTAACGACTAAAACTTTTCTACCTTTCTTTCTTCTTAAAGCTAAAACTTTTCTACCATGGCCAGTTGCCATTCTTGCTCTGAATCCGTGTACTCTTGCTTTGTGTAATTTGCTTGGTTGGTAAGTTCTTTTCATAAAATAATATTCCTCCTAAAATATGCAAAAGAAATTATATATGTATATATACATATAAGTCAATAAAATTAGGACTATCACAATTGTGGCACACTCAAAACAAAATAACCACATTTAATTTTATCAACATGGTGTGTTTTTCTGAGTTTTTATACTGTGTAAAAGTTAAAAAAGTATCGAATGCATCGAGTCTTTTTGCGTGTGGATTAAATTTAATAATGTGGAAGGCGCTCCACACAATCAACATTTTCAACGTGGACAAAAGTTATCCACATAGTTTTCCACATTAAAATTGTGTATTTCTTTTATTCTTTCGGTAATCTTCGATTTATTGTTATTTTTTAATGTGGAAAAGTCAAAAACTCTAATTTTCAAGACTATATATTTATGTGTTTTTAATATAAAATAATCAAGCATTATGAATACTAGTACACTTACTCAAAACACGGAACTTTGGAAAAATATATTATCGGTCGTTTCAAAAGAAACTGAGGGGACAGTTTTTGATGCTTTTTTCAGAAACACTAAAATTTTCGACGTGAACGGAAATAAAGTTTTTGTACTTTGTGAAAGCAAATTAACAAAAGAAGTCCTTAGAGATCGTTTTTCTGACTATTTATCACAAAAGCTTTATCAATGCACATCTTCAAATTACATTCCAGTTTTTGTTACCGAAGATGACGTTAAAGGAAATAAGAAATTTATTGAATCAAACGAAGTTGAACTTTCATACTTTAAAAATTCAGTTTTAGATCCACATTACACGTTTGAAACCTTCGTTGTCGGACCATGTAACTCTGAAGCTCAAAAAGCTTCATTATATACAGCAACAGCTCCTGGTGGAATTTATCAAACTTTGTTTATTTATGGTGGAAGCGGACTTGGAAAAACACATCTTTTAAACGCAATTGGTAACTACATAAAAACCAACATGCCAGAGAAAAAAGTTCTTTATTTTTCTAGTCAAGATTTTTTAAATGAATATATCGATTTTGTAAATGGAGACACCAGAAAAGAACAACTTTATAAGTTTCTTAAAAGATTTGATGTTTTACTTATCGATGACATCCAAATGCTTAAAGACAAACGCAAAACTCAAGAATTTTTCTTTAACATTTACGAGGATTTTCGTCAAAATCACAAGCAAATTTGCTTTACAAGCGATAGACTTCCTGGCGAATTAGAAGGTATCGATCAAAGAATTTTAACTCGTTTTACAAGTGGTTTAAGTGTCTCTGTTTCAAAGCCGGATACCGAAACTTGTTTCAATATTTTAAAGTCGAAAATCGTCGCTTCTGGAAGCGATTTATCAAATTATGATGAAGATGTTTTGCTCTTCATGGCAGATAAATTCAAAGATTCAATCAGAAGCTTAGAAGGTGCTTTAATTAGGCTTAATTTTTACGCATCAATCAATAAAGCAACGCACATTGACATAAATCTTTGTGCCGAAGCTTTGCAATCTATGGTTGATGTAAGTGATGCTAAAAACAAAGTTACAGAACAAAAGATTTTGAGTGTCGTTAGTTCATATTATTCCTTAAGTATTTCTCAGATTACAGGAAAAATCAAAACCGGAAACATTGTAAACGCTCGTCACATTGCTATTTACTTAATGAGAGACTTGCTTGATCTTCCATTAAAGAAAATTGGAACAATTTTTAGCGGTAGAGATCACACAACTATCATGCATTCCATCGAAAAAGTGGACAAATTGTTAAAGACAAATGAGCAAACTCAAACTGCTGTTCGCGAACTAAAAAAGCGATTATCATCGTAAAAATCTGACTTGGTGGATTCACTAAAGTTCAACGAAATATACTTATCCACAGTTTCCACACAGCTTATTATTATTAAATAAAATTTAAGAGGTATATAAAATGAAATTTAACATTAAACGAAACGATTTTCTCAAAGCCGTTACAACAGCATCAAAATTTATTCCAACAAGTTCTCCTAATCCAATACTTTTAGATGTCGCTCTTGTTTTAAATGATCAAGGATTAATTCTTTATGGAGGTAATGGAGACGTCTTTTTAGAAGTCACCATTCCTTTTGTAATCAACGATAAAGAAATTATTCGTGATTATAAACAAGGTTCAATTTTAATAAATGCAAAAATTTTAAACGAAATTGTTAAAGCTATTGATGGAGAAGAAATTTCTTTTGAAATCGTAGAGGAGGGTTTAGCGAAACTTGAAAATGACAGTAATACTAAATATTCCTTAACTGTTACAAGATTTGAAGAATATCCAGATTGTAATTTTGAGGAAAATGGAACAAAAATTGTTTTAGGCTCTAAAGAATTCCAAGAAGCTGTTAACCAAGTATCTTTTGCTGCATCACAAAAGAACACACGTCAACAATTAAAAGCTGTTAATTTTGAAAATAACGGAACAAGCCTTATTTTTACTGCAACAGATGGTTCAAGACTTGCTAAAAAAGAGCTCCCAAGCAGTTGCTCTAATTTATTTTCAATCAACATTGACGCAAAAACACTCATGGAAGCGGCTAGAACGATTGAAAACGAGAAAGAGGTTGAAATATATGCAACCGATAAAAAAGTACTCTTTAAATACGCTAATACTAAAATTATTAGCAATTTAATTGGTGGCGATTATCCAAACGTTAAAAATATTGTTCCAAAAACTTATTACTATTTCTTAGAAGTTAACGCTAATGATTTCTTAAACGCTATCAATAGTGTTGCCATGCTTACACTCGATAGAGAAAACATCGTTAAAGTTACAATGGTTGAAGGAAACGTTATCGTTTCATCTAAATCTCAACTTTCAGGAAGCGGCGAAAAGATTTTAAGTCTTTTCAGATATTCTGGTGAAAGATTAGAAATCAGTTTCAACTATCACTTTGTAGTAGACGCAATTAAAGCTCTTGGATCACAAGATGTTCTGTTATCTTTTGTTGGTGAAATGAAGCCATTTACAATCACTGATAAAAACGATCCAAGTAATATTCACTTAATAACGCCTGTAAGAACGTACTAGAGCACTAAAATTTTAAACATCGACTACCTATACCAAGGTAGTCTTTTTTCTTTAAAATAGACTTCCTTTAATATATAATATTAAAGGAGTCGGAAATGAATAAATTTAAAGAAGTAAAGATAACTAGCGAGTACATAACTCTTGGACAATTTCTCAAATTTGCAGATGTAATCTCGAATGGTGGAGAAGCAAAAGAATTTATTAACGAACACAATATTTTCGTTAACGGAACTATTTGTAAAATGAGAGGTAAAAAACTCTATCCTGCTGATCAAGTTATCATTGAAGATTCTTTGTTCTTTGAAATTGGTAAATGTTAGTTAGAGAACTCGAATTACATAATTTTCGTAATTACGAATCGCTAAAAGCTAACTTTAAAGAAGGCCTGAATTATATCTATGGAGAGAATGCATGTGGTAAAACAAACATTCTTGAGGCGATATATTTTTTGTCTTTAACGAGGTCGTTTAGGACCAACGATTTAGTTGAGTTGATTAAAAAAGACGCGGATTTTGCAAGGATTTTGGCAAAAATTAGTGATGAAAACTCAATAAAAATACTTGAAATTACTTTTAGTGAAAAAGGTAAAAAAATACTTTTAAATAATAAAAAAGTTTCTAAAATCAGCGAATTAAATTCTTTGATTAACGTTATTAGTTTTATTCCTAGAAACACAAATTTATTAAAAGATTCACCTAAAGAAAGACGAAAATTTTTAAATATTTATTTGTCAAAATTATCTAATAAGTATTTAAAAACTTTATCGATTTACGAAAAGATTTTAAAAGAGAGAAACGATGCTTTTAAAGCTTATAAAATCAACTATACATTAATCGATATCTTAACTAATCAACTTGTTGAACTAAATAAAGAAATTTTTCTTTATCGTAAAAAGTTTATAGCTCATATTAATGATTTTTTATCCGATGTTTATAAAAACGTCTCAATAAAAGAAGAAAAACTAATAATGAAATATGAAAGCTTTATAAATGTCGAAGGCACTATTGAAAAATTTATTAAAGAAGAATTTCAAAAAGTAAGAGAAGAAGAACTTAAGAAAAAGCAAACTCTTATCGGAGTTCATAAAGATGATTTTAAATTATTTCTTGATGATAGAGATGTCGGATTATACGGCTCACAAGGTGAAAATAGAATCTCTGTAATTTCTCTAATATTATCACTTTATTTTTTAAATAAAGATCAACAACCAATTATCGTGCTTGATGATGTCTTAAGTGAATTAGATGAAAAGCACGAAGAAAATTTGCTGAAATATCTTGAAAATTTTTCCCAAATTTTCATAACAAACACTGCAAAAAGCCAGTTTTTTAATAAAAACTACTATCGTTTAGAAGATAAAAAACTAAAGGAGGAATAAGAATGGAAGAAAAGAAAGAACAAGAAAAAGAGATTGTTGAAACCGAAAATTCAGAAGAAACAACGAATGAAAAAATCGATGTAAACGAAGGTTTTGATGATCAAGAAGAAAGTATTGATTCAAAAATTTCTAGTGAAATTATTGATATCAACGATGAGAGAGCGCTTGAAAAAGGGGACGAAAAATATAACAGTGATTCCATTCAAGTTTTAGAAGGTCTTGAAGCAGTTAGAAAAAGACCAGGTATGTACATCGGCTCAACTTCTTCAACAGGTCTTCATCATTTAGTTTGGGAGATTGTTGATAATGGTATCGATGAAGCCTTGGCTGGTTATTGTGATACTATTAGTGTTGATATTAACCCTGATAACACAATTACAGTCACAGATAATGGAAGAGGTATTCCAGTTGATGTAGTTGGAAAAACAAAATTAAGCGGTGTCGAAACTGTTTATACTGTTTTACATGCTGGTGGTAAATTCGGACAAGGAAGCGTTTATAAAGTTAGTGGTGGTCTCCATGGTGTTGGTGCATCCGTTGTTAACGCACTTTCTTCATGGCTTGAAGTTACAGTTAAAAAAGATGGCGGAGTTTATTATATTCGCTTTGAAAATGGTGGACACACCGTTGAACCATTAAAAAGAATTGGAGACTGTTCTTTAGAAGAACACGGAACAAAAGTTACTTTTAAACCTGATCCAACAATTTTTAAAGAAACAACTATTTATAGCTACGAAACAATTAAAAATAGATTAAGACAAATGGCTTTCTTAAACAAAGGAGTAACAATTGTACTTCGTGATTTAAGAATGGATCCTATTTTAGAAGATAAATTTCATTTTGAAGGCGGAATTAAGGAATATGTTTCTTATGTAAACCGTAATGGCGAAGCATTATTCCCTAATGTTTTTTATTCAGAAGGTGCTCAAATTTTTGATGATAACGGTACAAAAGAGACTATTTATTGTGAAATTGCTCTTCAATATACAAAAAGTTATACCCACAACGTTTATTCTTTCTGTAACAACGTTTCTACTGGAAACGGTGGTATGCACGTTGATGGTTTTAATTTAGCTTTAGTAAGAGTCATCAACAATTACGCCAGAGACAACAAAATTTTAAAAGATAGTGATAAAGAAAGAATCACTTTAGAAGATTGTCTTGAAGGTTTGACAGCTATTATTTCTGTTAAGCACCCTAACCCACAATATGAAGGTCAAACAAAAGGAAAACTCGGAAACCTCGAAGTCAAAAAGATTGTAAATACTGTTTTTGGCGACCAACTTCAAAGATATTTATTAGAAAATAAAGATGTCGCAATGACAATCGCTAAAAAAGTAAAGAGTGCTTATGATGGCCGTTTAGCAGCCCGTGCGGCTAAAGAAAACATGAGAAGAAAAGATGTTCTTGAACCAACAACTCTTCCTGGAAAATTAGCCGATTGTAGCTCAAATAATCCTGAAGAATGTGAATTATTTATCGTTGAGGGTAATTCTGCAGGTGGTAGTGCAAAACAAGGTAGAGATCCAAAAACTCAAGCTATTATGCCTTTAAGAGGTAAGATTTTAAATGTTCAAAAAGCCCAAGCTCATCGTATTTTTGAAAACGCTGAAATCGGAAATATGATAAATGCGATTGGTGCAGGATATGGCGAAGAATTCGATATTACAAAAATTAGATATCATAAAATTGTAATCATGACCGATGCTGATGTTGATGGTTCTCATATTAGAATTTTGCTTTTAACATTCTTCCATAGATTTATGAAGCCTTTGATTGAACATGGCTGTGTTTATATTGCGCAACCTCCTTTATATAAAGTTGAATATAAAGGAAAAGCATATTATGCATATAACGATGAACAACTTAATGTTATTCGTAAAGAATTAGCTTTAAAACCTGGTTATCCATACCAAAGATATAAAGGTCTTGGCGAAATGGATCCATCTCAACTCGAAGAAACGACTATGGATCCAAAAGTTAGAAAAATGCTACGAGTAACAGTCGACGATGCTGTTGCTGCAGACCAAGTATTTAACGATTTGATGGGTGAAGATGTTGAACCACGTTCAACCTTCATTGAAGAAAACGCTAAATTCGTTAAGAATCTTGATATTTAAAAAATATGAGGTATTTGCATGGAAAACGAAGAAAAGAAGACAGAAATTTCTGAAAATACAAACGAAAAAGAAGAAGAAATTAGAGAAGAAAACGCTCAACTTGAAGCTGGAATTGTACCTTCTTTAACAAACACCGAAATCGTTACTCAAGTTCAAGATTCTTTCTTGGATTATGCAATGAGCGTTATTGTATCAAGAGCTCTTCCTGATGTTCGTGATGGTTTAAAGCCAGTTCATAGAAGAGTAATTTATGCAATGTATGATGCTGGTTATACACCAAGTAAACCATTCGTTAAATCAGCAAAAATCGTTGGTGAAGTTATGGGTAAATATCACCCACACGGCGATAGTGCGATTTATCAAACTTTAGTCCGTCTTGCTCAACCATTCTCAATGAGATATTGCCTTGCAACAGGTCATGGTAACTTCGGTTCAATGGATGGCGATGAAGCTGCTGCTCCACGTTATACTGAAGCAAGAATGTCTAAAATCTCTTTAGAACTTGTTAAAGATATTAATTACAACACAGTTGATTTCGCTCCTAACTATGATGGTAGTTTAGAAGAGCCAACTGTTTTACCTGCTAGATTCCCAAATTTACTCGTAAACGGAAGTGATGGAATTGCTGTTGGTATGGCTACAAAAATGCCACCACACAACTTAAACGAAATCTGCGAAGGTATTAAATTTGTAGCACATAATCCAGAATGCACTATTGAAGAATTAATGAAAATTGTTAAAGCACCAGACTTTCCAACTGGTGGCATTATTTATGGATTAGGCGGTGTTAGAGATGCATATTTAACTGGTAGAGGAACTTTTAGGTTAAGAGGCAAAACCGAAATTATTGAAAATCCTAACGGAAAATCAAAAATTATCATTACTGAAATTCCTTACCAAGTTAATAAATCTACTTTAGTCGCTAAAATTGGCGAACTTGCTAGAGAAAAAGTTATTGATGGTATTACCTCAGTTAAAGATTTTTCAAAAACCGACGTTAGAATTGAAATCGAAACTAGAAGAGATGTTGTACCACAAGTTATTCTTAATCAATTATTTAAAAATACACAACTTGAAATTAGCTATGGAATCATCAACCTTTGTATTTTAAATGGTGTCCCTAGAGTTTTAGGTTTAAAAGAGTTAATTAATCAATACATCAATTTCCAAATTGAAATTGTTGAAAGAAGAACAAAATTCTTAAAAGCAAAAGATGAAGCTAGACAACATATTATTGAAGCTTTAATTAGAGTCCATGATTTATTAGATGTTAGTAAATTAGGCGGTAAAGAAAGTAGAGATGAATTTATCGATCTTGCAACTTCTTCACCAAACCAAGCAGTCTTAACTCAAAGACTCATGGAAAGATATGGATTCTCTCAAGTTCAAGCTGAAGCTGTTGTTGCAATGACAATTGGTAGATTAACAGGTCTTGAAACACAAAAACTTCATGATGAATATGATGAATTAGCTAAAAATATTGAAAGATATATTTATATTCTTGAATCAAGAGAACATATGCTTGAAGTTGTTTTAAGCGAACTTGATGAAATTAAAGATAAATTCGGCGACGAAAGAAAGACACAAGTTTCAACCGCAATTTCTTCAATCGATGATGAAGATTTGATTCCAGAAGAAGACATCGTTATCACTTTAACAAATAAAGGATACATAAAACGTATGTCGACATCAGAATTTAAACTTCAAAATAGAGGCGGAACAGGTGTAAAAGGAATGAGTGTTTATAACGACGATGAAGTTATGATTGTTTTATCATCAAAAACTCATACAGACATCTTATTCTTCACTAACCTTGGTCGAGTTTACAGAAAAAGAGGACATGAAATTCCTGAATTTAGTAGAACAGGCAAAGGTATCCCAGTCCTTAACTTATTAAATCTTGATAAAGAAGAAAAAGTTGTTGCTTTGATTAGTGCTGATGAATACGAAAATCACTATTTATTCTTTGCAACCGAACAAGGTATTGTTAAGAGAACAGATTTAAGTGAATTTAAACGTATTAATTGTAATGGTAAAAACGCTATTTCCTTTAAAGAAGGCGATAACTTATTAGATGTTAGAGTCACAAATGGCTCAGCAAAAATCCTTCTTGCAAGCAACGATGGAAAACTTTGCATGTTTAATGAAGAAGACGTTAGAGCAATGGGAAGAAATGCTGCTGGCGTTAGAGGCATGAAATTAAATAATGAAGATCGACTTATTGGTCTTTCTACTGATCAAACTGGTCACTTAGTATTTGCGCTTAGTGAAAATGGTCTTGGTAAGCTTTCCGAAATTGACGATTATAGATTAACCAATAGAGGCGCAGGTGGCGTTATCACAATCAAGATTACTGAAAAAACCGGTAAACTCATTGGCATGAAAGTTATTGAAGGAAACGAAGATTATCTTGTTATGACTAATAACGGTCAAGTTATTAGATCTCCAATTTCTCAAGTTAGACTCTGCGGTAGAAATTCTTCTGGTGTTAAAATTATCAATCTTAAAGAAGGTGAAAAAGTTTCAAGCTTTACGATTTTGCCTCATGAAGAACGTGTAGAAGAAAACACTGAAGCAAGCGAAGTAAAACCAGAAAGTGCAGAAATTGTACCACAAGCAGAATAAACAAAAAGTAATTATTTTCTTAAAAAACCATGCAAAAACCCAATATTTTAAATATTTATTTCTATGATAACATAAAAAATGATACCAATAATTTTGAGTCAAGCCAGCTTAGAAAGAATCTAAAAGCTTCGCTTGAACTCAACAATTATAGATATCTTACAAACGCAATCGATGAAAGAATTGAAACAGTTTTTTATGTTAACTTTTCAGATTTAAATAAATTTAATTATTTTAGAGGTAAAGATTTTAAGAAAGTAACTTTTGCATTTTATGGTGAATTTGAAAATGATTTAAAAATACTTTCTTTTGACAAAACTTTAAAAGATCAATGCAATATTAAAGAAAGTTTTACAAAAACTTTATCAAATTATGATCTTGTTTTCGCTCCTTCTTTAGAGGCAAAACAACTTTTAATTGATAATGGAGTTACAACGAACATCGAAGTACTGCTTCCACCAATTAAAAGAACAAAATTTGAGCTTAAAGATAGTGAGTTATCAAAACTTGTTTATATCTATTTTCATATAGAAGAAAACAGCAAATACGCTTATACAGTTTTAGATTCAAAAGACGAAAATGCTGCAAAAAGAGTTATTGAACTTGCTAGGATATTTTCTAACATGAAATTTATCGTGATAATTCCTGGTTATCAGAAAAAAGAATCTCGAATTGTTAGCAAGTATTTTAAAAGATGTGCTCAAAATGTCTTCGTTTGTGATATCTTGAGTGAAGATATTTATGATTCATTAGTTTATAATGCAAGCGCATTTATCTTACTTAATTCTTTATATACAGCAAGCACTGAACTTTTAGAAGCTTATACTTGTGGAGTGCCTGTCCATTCTCTCTCAACAAGCGCATTTAAAGATATATTAATTGATAAAGAAAATTCATGTGTCTATAATGATTTCGATTCTTTTATAAATGGGTTTAATTTGTTTTTATCAGGCAAAACTCCTGATATGAAAGAAAAGCAGAAACTTTTCATGAAAGAAAATGATATTAAAGAAATTGGTAAAAGATTTGTCGAAATTTATCAAAAATATTTTGGAGAATAAATATGTTAGATATTAATTACATTATTGAAAACAAAGAACACGTTAAAGAACTTTTAAAAAGAAAGATGTACGAAGCTGATATTGATGGCCTCGTGAAAAACGTTGAAGAAAAAAGAAAGTTACAAAAAATAACCGAAGACAATAAAGCCGAACAAAATAAATTATCAAAATCCGTTCCACAAGCTAAAAAGGAAGGCGGAGACGTTAATGCTATTTTTGCTAAAGTTAAAGCTTTATCAGCAGAAAACAAAGAAAACGAAGAAAAACTTAAAGTTTTAGAAAGTCAAATTAACGAAATTTTATATGCTTTACCAAATTTACCTGATGAAGATTTATTAGAAGGCGGTAAAGAAAATAATAAACCTATTTATTATTATAAAGATAAACCAGAATTCAGCTTTAAAATCAAAAACCACGTTGAACTTGCTGAATCATTAGGTTTAATTGACTATGATAGAGCAGCAAAAGTTAGCGGTCATGGAACTTGGTTCTATACAAATTTAGGTGCAAGACTCGAATGGGCTCTTTTAAACTTCTTTATTAATGAACACATTAATGATGGTTTCGAATTTATGATGCCACCACACATTTTAAATTACGAAAGTGGCTTTACAGCTGGACAATTCCCTAAATTTGAAGGCGATGTTTTCGAACTTAAAGGCATGGATCCTGCTAAATTCTTACTTCCAACTGCTGAAACAGCTCTTGTTAATTACTATAGAAATGAAATTTTAGATGGAAGTGAACTTCCTAAGAAATTCTTTGCTTATTCTCCTTGCTATAGAAAAGAAGCTGGATCATATCGTACAGAAGAAAGAGGTATGATTAGAGGATATCAATTCAATAAAGTTGAAATGTTTGAATATACTAAAGAAGATGAAAGCGATGCAGCATTTGAAGAATTATTAAGAAAAGCTAAATCGCTAGTTGAAAAACTTGGTTTACATTACAGAGTTTCAAAATTAGCTGCTGCTGATTGTTCACACTCAATGGCAAGAACTTACGACATTGAAGTTTATTTACCATCAATTGGAATTTATAAAGAAGTTTCATCTGTATCTAACGCAAGAAGTTATCAAGCAAGAAGAGGCATGATGAGATATAGAGGCGCAGACGGAAAACTTCATTATATGCATACACTTAATGGAAGTGGGCTTGCAACATCTAGAGTGTTCCCAGCAATTCTTGAACAATTCCAACAAGAAGACGGTTCAGTTATCGTTCCAGAAGTATTAAGACCATATATGGGTGGAATTTCCGTAATTAAACCTATCAAAAAATAAATAAATCAATTATAATTATTAAGCCGTTACGAGCAATCTTTTCGAACCAGGTCAGGATAGAAATATAGCAGCCTTAAGACTACGATTGTCTGTGTAACGGTTTTATTTTGCTTTTAAATATTTTGTTATAAAATTTTTATATGATTAAAACGTCCGATGAATATTATTTAAAGTTAGCTGTTAATGAAGCTAAAAAAGCTTATTTAAATCAAGAGATACCTGTAGGAGCGGTCCTTGTTGATAATTTTACACATAAAGTTATCGCTAAAAGTTATAACAAAAAAGAAAAGAACCATGATGCTACAAGTCATGCTGAAATAAACGTTATTCGTAAAGCTTCCAAAACACTAAAAAATTGGCGTCTAGACAACTACACTCTTTATGTCACATTAGAACCTTGTTCAATGTGTACGAGCGCTATTTTACAATCTAGAATTTCTCGAGTTGTTTATATTTTAAATGAAGAAAATACTGGAGCTTGTGTTAGTAAGATTGACTTAACAAAAGTTTATCCAAGTAAAACAACGATTTTTAAAATGGATGACAAATATAACTATAAAGATTTATTAGAAGAATTTTTTAAAAATAAGCGTAGCGAAAATTAAGAATAAGTAGACTTTAAAAAACACGATAATTATCAAATAAATTTGCAAAACATGATTATTTTAATTAAAAATCAGTAAAATCAATTTCAAAAAAATCGTAATTTTTCCAACAAAAATTACTCTTTTTGAGTATTTAATAGTGAAAACATATTGTGTATTTGCTTTGAAAACTTTATTGCTTTTTCTGAGTTTGCTTTTATTTAAAAAAGAGGGAAGAAAGTAGACAGAGAAATGAAAAAAACGTGAATCGAATTCACTTTAAAAAGAATGTCGTTTGCTCTAAAATTTTTATTGTTTGGATGGGTTGTTTGTTGTGCTGGAATTAAAAGATATTGTTAAAGATTATTTTGTTGATAAAGAAGCTTTTCGAGCTTTAAAAGGTATCAATTTATATTTTCCAAAACAACAATTTTGCTCAATTTTAGGTCCTTCTGGATGTGGCAAAACAACAACGTTAAACATTATCGGAGGACTTGATCATTACACAAGTGGTGATCTTGTTATCGAAGGCCAATCCACTAAAGAATATGGCGATAAAGATTGGGATAATTATCGTAATAAAAGAATTGGTTTTGTTTTTCAATCCTATAATTTGATTCCGCAATTAAATATTGTCGAAAACGTTGCAATGTCTTTGACATTAAATGGTGTTTCAAGAAAAGAAAAGATCGAAAAAGCCAAAAAAGCTTTAACTATAGTTGGTTTAGAAAAAGCTTTTAACAAAAGACCTAATCAATTAAGTGGCGGACAAATGCAAAGAGTTGCAATTGCTCGTGCAATTATCAATGATCCTGAAATTATTTTGGCTGATGAGCCAACTGGCGCACTTGATTCTACAACTTCAATCCAAGTAATGGATATTTTAAAAGAGATATCTAAAGACCGCTTGGTCATCATGGTTACACATAATCAAGATTTAGCTTATCAATATTCTGACCGTATTATTAGATTTAAAGATGGTGAAGTTGAATCTGATACACGGACCAACGAAAAGATCAAAGAAGTCAAAAGTGCAGAAGATAAAATAATTCAAGCAAAGAGAGATGAAGAAGTTAAAGAACTCAAAATTATAGACGAATCAAAGAAAGTTAAGAAGGAGAAAAAACACAAAGAAAAGCTTAGTTCTATGGGTTTTTTCACAGCATTAAACCTTTCTTTTAAGAATTTGCTTACTAAAAAAGGTCGTACTATTATGACTAGTGTTGCTGGTTCTTTTGGGATTATTGGTGTCGCTCTCGTCCTTGCGGTTAATAATGGTTTTTCGCTTTGGATTAATCAAATGGAAGAAGAAACCGCTTCTCAAATGCCACTTACAATATCTTCTTATAGTATTTCTTATGAAATAAACGAAGACTATGACCAAAACCCAGAATATAGTGATGAAGAATTTGTTTATCCATATATGAGTAATATTGGTAAGCAAACCATTACTTATAATAACATCACTCAAAAATACATTAGCTATATCGATTATTTGAAAGAATCTACTGATTTAATTAATGACTACGTTGTTAATTATGGTGATGAATATGCATTTAATTTAACAACTACGGATCCAAAAACTGGCGAAGCGTATTTAGTTCAAAATGGAACGTTTACATCAATGACGAATGTCCTTTATTCAATCACCGGTTTACCTACAAATTATTTCCATGTTCTTTTTGGGCAAGAGGAATATATCACAGAATCATACGATATTATTGCTGGAGAATATCCAGATCCAAACGATATGACTGAAATGGTATTAATCGTTGATTCTAGAAATCAAATTCCACTTGAGGCACTTAAAGAATTAGGTTTTTATCAAAATACCGATCAAGTTACAGAAGAAGTTGCTGAAGAAAACCCAATAACTTTTGATGAAATTTTAAATAAGAAGTATAAAGTCTTTACTAACTCTGATTTTTACAACGAAAACTCAACCACCAATGCAAATGGAGACACGATTTATCACTACACAAACGATAATTTGCAAGGAACTTATGAGAATTCAGAGAAAGGCATTGAACTTACTATTTCTGGTATTTTAAGGCCTAAAAAAGATAGTCCAATGACTTCAATGTCCGCTGGACTTGCTTACCAAAATTCCTTACAAGAATATTTGGTCCAAGAAAATCAAAAATCTCAAATTTATGACAACTTCATAAACAATATTTCCTGGAAAGAAGGAGCAAATAATTTAGAGTTTTTAAGCGATTTAAATAATCTCTCAAGCGGTGAAAGTAATAGTGAAAATTTGATTAATTCATTAAATAATTTGTTCAATAAATATTTTGATTTTTATTCAGTTTTTACGGGGTTGTCAACTAATTCTGATGGAGAATCTTACACAATTGAAGATTATTTAGAATGGGCAAATACAATAGGTGCAGATCTTGTAACTACAGAAATGAAAGCTAATGGGATGGAATTGATTTTGCCTACCATTGAAGAAATTGCTGGCTACGTTTTAATGTCTAATTATAGGGATGCCTATCCTTTGGTTGCTTCATTATTGGCTTATATTAATTCTTATTCTAATATTCAAAGCTTAATTATTTTCCCAACAAGCTTATCTAATAAAACTCTTTTGATGGAGAGATTAGATGAATTTAACGTAATCGACGCTTCAGGAGAAGATCCTCACCGCGCAAGTAGTGCTGGTGAACAAGTTCATTACACTGATATGGTCGGAACTTTAACTAGTTCACTTAATCAACTTATTGACATTTTATCTATTGTTTTAATCGTATTTGCTTCTATTTCTTTAGTTGTTAGCTGTGTTATGACAGGTATTATAACTTATGTTAGCGTTATCGAAAGAACTAAAGAAATTGGTATTTTAAGAGCTTTAGGCGCTAGAAAGAAAGACGTTGGTAGACTCTTTGAAGCCGAATGCGTTGTTATTGGATTTATAAGTGGCGGATTTGGCTGTTTGATTGCTTATATTGTTTGTTTCCCAATCAACGCTATATTAAACGCAATTTACCCAGATTATGGCATTGGAAATATCGCTGCTTTATCTTGGTCATCAGTTATTATTTTAATTGCTATCTCAATTTTGTTAACATTTATTAGTAGTCTTTTACCAGCAAGAGCTGCTGCAAAGAAAGATCCAGTTACAGCATTAAGGAGTGAATAAATGGAAAGCAGAGGGGAGTATAACTTTTTACCAAGTTATTTTAAAACAGGGCTTAGTAGTGGAGAGATTTCAAAATTAACTCTTGAAGGGAGAGTTAACAAAATCAAAAAGTCTAAAAGTAGCAGTTATTTAAAGATAATAGCTAAAAATTTATTTACGTTTTTCAATTTTCTTTTATTTTCAATTGCAATAATTTTAGCCATCTTTAATCAATGGTCTAACATGGTGTTTATGGTCGTTGTTTCGGCTAATTTAGTACTCGGCTTGATTCAAGATTTTAGAGCAAAAAGGATCGTTGATAAATTATCTCTTAAAAATAAATCACAATATTCTGTAATTCGTAATAGCAAAGAAGAAAAACTTTATGATGAAGAGTTGGTCCTAGGCGACATTGTTATTCTTAGATCAAGTGATATGGTCCCTTGTGATTCCAGAGTTTTAACTGGTTCGTGCTATGTTAATGAATCAATCTTAACAGGCGAAAGTGACAAGTCCAAAAAAGTTGCTAATGATGAATTATTAAGTGGAACTTACTTAACAAGCGGCGAGGTTTATGTTGTTATCGAAAAAGTTGGCGAAGATAATTATATAAACACATTAAGCGCAAAGAGTAAGGAATTTAAAGCACCAAAATCAAAATTATTCTTGCAAATCAACAACATTTTTAAGTTTTTAGGAATTATTGTTGCTGTCTTAGGAATACTCCAAATATTAGTTATTTCCTTTACTAACTCAAATATTATAAATTCCGATCAAGTTACTTATGAATTAATCGGAACCATTATCATCGCTCCAATTTGTGGCGCTTTGATTTCAATGATTCCTTCCGGAATGTATCTTTTGTTTTCAACAACTTTAGTTGCTGGAGTCCTTGTTTTATCAAGGAAAAATGTTTTAGTTCATGACATGTATTCTTTAGACATGTTAGCTAGAGCAGATGTTTTGTGTATTGATAAAACAGGCACGATCACGACTGGAAATATGTTTGTAAATAATGTTATTAAACTTGATGGTTCACCATTTAATGAAAATGAACTTCAAGTTATTTTAAGTAATATTAACAGAGCTGTTAATGACTTTAACACCACAGCAGTTGCTCTTAAAAATTATTTCGGAACAAAAGATAATTTTAAAGTTAAACAAATTGTTCACTTTGATTCATCTTATAAATATAGTGGTGCAACTTTTGAGGAAGTAGGAACTGTTATTATTGGCGCTTATGGTTTCATTAAATGTGTAAATGATAACGATGAAATAAAAAGTAAAATTGAAGAACTTTCTAATAAAGGCGAGCGTGTATTAATGATTGCTCATTCTAAAAATGATATTAATGATGAAAAAGTTCCTGAAGATTTAAAATTTATTGGAATTATTGTCATTGAAGATGAAATCAAAAAAGACGCTCAAGAAGTTTTAAATTGGTTCAAGCGTAACGATGTAAAAATTAAAATTTTAAGTGGCGACAACGAACTTACTGTTAAAAATATCGCTTTAAAAGTAAATCTTGAAGGCGCTGATAAAAGTATTAGTTTAACCGGAAAAGAAGACGAGTTTATTGAAAACAACGTTGAAAATTACGATGTTTACGGAAGAGTTTCTCCTGAACAAAAAAGAGTTATTGTTGAAGCGTTAAGAAAAAACGGTCATACAGTAGCTATGTTTGGCGATGGTGTAAACGATATTCTTGCTTTCAAATCAGCCGATGTTTCTATTTCAGTTGCTAACGGAGCAAACGCAGCAAAAGATTTAGCCAATTTAATTTTAACTGATAATAACTTTAATGGTTTACCAAGCATTGTCGCTCAAGGAAGACGCGTTATCAACAATCTTCAAAGAACCTGCTCTCTATTCTTAGTTAAAACAGCATTTTCAATGCTTCTTAATACGTTCTTCTTAATATTTGGATTATGTACAGGTTTAACTTGGCCATTCTCACCAGGTTCATTCTACGCTTGGGAATTATGTTCAATCGGAATTGCAAGTTTCTTGTTAGCACTAGAACCAAACAGCGAAAGAATAAAAGGCAACTTTATAAAGAATATTATGGTGAATGCTTTACCTCCAGGAATTTTACTCTCTGTAACAATTGCTATTTTTTATAGTGTTGCTCACTTTAGTGGGATTTCTCAAACATACGGATTTACAGAAGACACCTTAAGATCTATCGCTACTTGGTACATATCTATAGCTGCTTTATTTGTTCTAATTGAAGTTTGCTTACCAGTAAATAAATATAGATTTTTCGTTTTAGCAGTAGCATCTGTCTTGATTTTTGTCATCTTTATTTGGACAATATTTGGTACAAACTGGCTAGTATTAGAGGGCGACGCACCAAGAATTTTATCTCTCCCAGCTTTAAGTGTATTGTTAGTTATGGTTTCTGTAACGCTTTCAATACTGATTATTATTTGGGTGATTAAACATTTTATAAAAGTGAAAAATATTAAAAAAGAAATGAACGTAAGATGAAAAACGTTGAAAAAGAAATCAAAAATAAGTTCTTATCATTACTTAACACAAGAAGAATCGATGAGATAGATGTTCAATTAATCGCAAGTGAACTTAAAATAACAAGGCAAACATTTTATTATCATTATAAAAATATATATGATCTTGTTTATTCTATTATCATCGATGAACAGTTAGAACCTTTTACTGGTGAAACTTTAGAAGAAGTTGGATCTAATCTATTGAATTTATTTTTTAGCAAAGAAGAATTTTATAAAGAGATTCTGGATTCATCGGCCAGAGAAATTTTAGAAGATATGACTTATTCATATTTCTATAAATCTTTAAATTTATATTTAAAAAGTGATCAAAGATTAAGTATTGATGCTAGGAAAGACGTATCTTCTTTTATTAGTTACGGCCTAAGTAATTATTTTCTAACTTATTTTAATTATGATAATTATGCAAAAGAAGATATAAAAGAAAAGTTAAAATGCTTTTTAAATGAAGAAAGTATTAAATCTATAGTTGAAGGATATTTAAATAACATTTAAAATTATGAAAGTAATTAAAGTTTTTCATTGCCTTCAATTATCACACGTTAGCTGGATAAGCTAGGAGGAAACAAATGAGAAAAGAAGACTTAATTAGTGATTTAATATATTTACTAATGGCAGGCATCGTATTGCTTGTTGGGTTTTTAGTCGTTCAACCAGCAATTAATGATGGTTTATTAGGAAGTAATACCGGCGAAAACGTTTTATTTATTTTAGTAGCTTTAATTGTTGGTATTGTAATAAACGTTATCTTGATGGAGCTTGGACATTTATTAGGTGCTTTAATAGGTGGCTATAAAATTTTATCTTTCAACGTTTTAGGTTTAAATTTTTATAAGGATTTTAGTGAAAACTCTGCAAAAGGCAAATTAAAATTCAGATTTAAAGGATTTAATGGATTAACAGGTGAAACAATAATTGAACCAAAAAGAGAAAAAGCTAATCCAATGTTCTATGTATTTTTCCCACTTATTTTATTCTTATTGGAATTTGTCGTAATGTATTTTGTTATCACTTTGGTTCCGGGCGATAGCAACACACATTTCGATCCAGAACAAATTGTAAAATTTGGTTTAATTATCTCAACAACAATTGCTGGATGTATTGTTTTATATGATTATTTCCCTGCTAAGTTAGATACATTAAACGACGGTTATCGTTTAATTTCTTTAAAAAACAAAATTAACATTGAAGCTTATAATGAAAAATTAAAATTAGAAGCTAACGAATATAAAGGAATTAAAAATACTGAATTCAAAGTTTTCGAAGAGATTACAGATTTTACAGCAAAAGTTAATCTTGAAACAGCTTTAAAGAAATTTAACGATGGTAACTTTGATGAAGCTATTCAAATTATTGATTCTTGTTTAGCAAAACCAGAAAAAGTTTCTACTTCAACAAAAAGATCTCTTTTGTTAAATAAAGTCTTTATTACTTACATTTCTAAAGGTAAAGAAGAAGGCTCCAAACTTTATAAAGAGCTCGATGAAGAAACTAGAGAAATTGTTAAAAGATGTAAAACTTTAGATTCAATCAAAGTTTATTCTCTTTTTATCGCTTATGATCAAAAAAGTAAGAGTGAAGTTAAATACGCAATTAATAGAGCAAGAAAATTATATGACCATTTAACGGTTGGAGAAGTTGAAAAAGAAGTTGCATTATTCTCAACAATAATCAAAAACATATTAGATTTTGATAGCGAGTTGATAGATAGCGAAATTATAAAAGACGCATGTAACAGTAAAACAGATTCTAAAGCTTATAAAGACTTGATTGATTATCAATTAAATCTAAGTAAAAAAGAAGAAGTTAAAGAAGAATAAAAGAAAAAAGCTGAGGATAGTTACTCAGCTTTTTTAGTGTCATCTTTCTTTTCTTTGTCTTTTAATAAATCTTTAATTTCAAGTAAGACATCAAGTTCAGTTGGTTTTGGAAGTGGAACTTCTTCAACAACAAGTTTAGGTCTAGCTTCAGGATTTCTTTTGTAATATTCTTCAAGTAATTTTTCTTGAGCATCTTTTCTCTTTTGTTGGAGTGTGTTGTAAACTTTTAAGATAATGAATAATGTTAAAGCAACAATTAAGAAACTGATGATAGCATTAATAAATGTGCCCCAGTCAATTGTAGAAGCTCCGTTGTAAACATAATCTGATCCAAAAAGTGTGTATTTGGATAAAATTTCATTTTTCATTTGTTGAACAAGAGCGTCTTCAACACCAGTTCCGTAAACTGATTCAGCATAACTTTGAGCTAAGTCTTGTAATTTTGAAGCACTAAAAACTTGTCCTAATCCAATTTCTGTGTTCATACCAGCTTGAGCAGCGCTTGTTGCAGGCAAAACTGTTACTAATCCTTTTAAGCCTCCAGGTACAGCCCAAGTACATACACTTAAGAATATTTTTACCAAAGCATTAACGATTGCGCTGAATGCACCGCCGATAACGACACCAACAGCCATATCGACAACGTTTCCTCTGGAAACAAAAGCTTTAAATTCGTTCCAGAGCTTAAATTCTCTTTTTTTCTTCATATTTTTCCTTCCATTCAAACTTTTATAATAATAATAAAAATTAATATGACAATAAAGAAAAAAACATTTTTAAATTTTATTAACTATAAAGTTTAGTCTTGATAAAATATTAGTATCGATGTGAAAGGATTGCAAATATGGCAAACAAAGTAATAATTGTAGCTGACTCAACAGTAGACTTAAATAAAGACTACATTGAGCAAAACGATATTAGAATTATTCCACTTCATGTTTCTTTTAAAGGTGATGATAAAGATTATTTAGATGGCGTTAATTTAGATGCAGAAAGCGTTTATAAGAAAGTTGAAGAAACTGGTAACACTCCAACAACAGGAGCAGCAAATGTAAATCAATATATTGATTTCTTTAAACCTTTAATTGATGAAGGATACGACCTTATTGTTACTGGTATTGGAAGCACATTATCTTCAAGTCATCAAAACGCAGTTTTAGCTTCTCAAGAATTTCCAGAAGGCAGAATTGAAGTTGTTGATTCTCAAAACTTATCAACCGGAACTGGTTTATTGGTTTGTAAGATGGTTGACTTTAGAAACGAAGGCGATGACGTTCATGAAATTGCAAGAAAAGTTAGAGAACTTGTCCCATTAATAAGTGCTAAATTCTGTATTGATCGTTTAGATTATTTACACAAAGGTGGAAGATGTAGCGGAATGACAAAACTATTGGCTCATTTCTTAAATTTACATCCAATTGCAAAAGTCATTGATGGGAAATTAACAGTTTATAAAACACCAAGAGGTAAATACAGAAAAGCAGTTGATGCTCAAATTCAAGAATTTGTCGATGATTTACCTAACATGGATTTAGCAAGAGTCTTTGTTACAGACAGTGGTCATATGGATGGGGAAAGTGATTATATTATCGAAGAACTTTCTAAACATATCGATAGAAAATTAATAATTCATACAACAGCAGGATGTGTTATTTCTTCTCACTGTGGTCCAAAAACTGTAGGAATTTTATACATTTTAAAAGAAAAGAAAAACTAATTAAAACTATTTAAACAATCAAAAAAAGCGCAGTTTTGCGCCTTTTTTGATTGAAATTTTTGTTTATTATTCAGCAGAAACTTTAAGATTTTTAAATGCAATCGAAGGAACCGTAAATGAAGAAAGAAGTAGCTCACTATCATTTCCAACAGCAATAATATTGTTAAATAAATCGAATAAGTTACCGCTTAATGTAAATAAAGTAATTGGACTACCTTTCTTACCATCAACAACGTGGAATCCTTCAGCTTGTAAAGAGAAATCGCCACTTGTTGGATTTAATCCAGCATGTAAACCGTTGATTTCAGTAACATAAATTCCATTACCAATCTTTTTAAATAATTCTTCTTTTGAGAGTCTTCCTGGTTTAATGACTATATTGCTAAATGAAATAGACATTTTGCTTCCACTTCTTGATGCGTTTCCGGTTGATTCAACACCATCTTTTTTAGCTGTAACTAAGTTATAGAAATAAGTTTTTAAAACACCTTTATCAAAAATGACTTTGTCTTGTGTTGGAACGCCTTCATCATCAAAGTAAGAGAAGAAAAGATTTTTTAAATGTGGTTTTTCGTAAACAGTAAGTTTATCGCTTAAAACTTTTTGATTTAATTTACCTTCAAGTTTTGATGAATGTTTTTGAACTTCTTCACTAGAAACGTGAGAAAGAAGTGCAGAGAGTAAAGAGGAAACACATTCTTTATCAATTACAGCTTTATATTTACCAACTTTAATTGATTCAGCGTGTAATTTTTCTAAACCTTTTTCAACAATATCATTACAGAACGCATCAATATCAATTTTGTCTTGATCAGTATTAAAGAAAATTTTTCCATTAGTTTTAATTTCTTCACCATCTTTAACAACAATCGAAGCGTAAATTAAGAAATAATTTGATTTATCTTTAAGTTTTAAACCATAAGAGTTTGTGAAAATTCTTTCTGAATCTGTATCTTGATATTCAACTTCAACATCAGTGATTCTTTGGTCTGCAGCTTTTAATTTATCTTCAATTTTATGACATATTGCTAATTTGTCTTCGACAGACCATTCAGTTAATTTTTTAGAGTAAAGATTTCTTTTTTGATATTTTTCAGCACCTTTAAAAATAATTGGTTCATCTTCTGATTCGCTTAAAGTTGCGGTTTCTTTAATAGCATCAACCAAAAACGGGAAATTTGAATTATCGTCTTTTTCTGTAGAGCCAAAACCAATTTTATCTTTATAAATTCCTCTAGCGCTAATTCTTGTTGAAGAATCAACCGAATAAGAAACTAACTCATTTTTAAATAAAGAAAAAGAAAATGAGGTTGATTTTGTAGAACTCAATTCACTTGCTGAAATTTCATTTTTTGATGTAGTTTCGAAAAATTTACTAGAATTCATTGATTGATCCTCCTCTTCCGCCAACAACAATTTCGTCGACTCTGATAGTTGGTTGGCCGACATTAACTGGAACGTTTCCACTAACGGAACCACACATACCTTGTCCAAAAGCTAAATTATTACCAACCATGTCAATGTGCTTGAGAATATCTCTAGCATTGCCAATTAAAGTAGCACCACGGACTGGTTCAGTAATTTTTCCATCTTTAACAATATATGCTTCTGAACAACCAAAGTTGAATTCTCCAGTAGCAGGGTTAACTGAACCACCACTAAATGAAACAGCAAAAATTCCTAGTTTTGTAGCTTTAATAATTTCTTCTTCGGTATATTTTCCTGGAGCAATATATGTGTTGCTCATTCTGGATGTTGGTTCAAATTTATAAGATTGTCTACGAGAAGCACCATTTCCTGGTTCGTTCATTTTTCTTCCATTAAACGAATCAACTAAATAGCCAGTTAGGATTCCATCTTTGATGAGTTCGTTTTTTTGAGGAATGTTTCCTTCATCATCAAGATTATTTGAGCCCCATTCATTTGGAATGGAACCATCATCATATGCACTAACACAAGTGTTAGCAATTTGTTGACCTTTCATATTTGAAAAAACAGATAAGCCTTTTGCAACAGAAGTGGCTTCGAGCTGGTGTCCACAAGCTTCATGGAAAATAACTCCGCCCCATCCATTTCCAATAATGACAGGGAATTTACCACTTGGACATTCTTTAGCTTGTAACATTAAGATTACTTTTTCAGCATTATTTTTTGCGATAGCTTCAATGTCGATATCTGTTGTAAAGAATTCCCGACCGCCTTGAGCGCCTGGCCCATCAAATCTCGTTTCGATTTTTCCGTTTTCACTGGCAACAGATTGAATAGCCATACGACCATATTCTTTACGATCTACCCAGTGCTTACCAGTTGAGTTAAAAATTTCAATTTCAGATTTTGTGAGTGCAAACGAAGTGATTGCACGAACAATTCTTTTATCATAATTTAAGACGATAGAATCAGCTTTTTTTAATAAAGAAATGATTTCTGCAGGGTTTATTGTAGAAATAGGTGTACTTTTCTTGTGAATTGATTTGATTTTGATATCTTTGAAATTTTCAAGTTCAGGCAATTCTCTATTCCCATCAAAGGATTTAGATAATGTTGTTGCTAAAGCAATCAACCCTTTTTTAGATTTATCACTAGTTGATCCATAGACGCTTCTTGTACCTTTTAAAAGTCTTAATCCGATACCGCTTGTTGCAGAAACTGTGGTCGCGTCAACTTTCATGTTTTCTACTACATAGCTTTTACGAATAGTATCTTCGTTAAAAATTTCAACAAAGTCAGCGCCAGTAGAAGCAGCTATATTTATAACTTCGCGTGCTAAGCTTTTATTAAGCATAAAATTTAACCTCCAATGTTTATTATTTTAATATAGTAAGAAAAAATAGCAATAAACATGAGAAATTAAGAAAAACAAGTGGATTAAATATAAAATCACCATTAGTTAGACAATATGAAGTGACCTCCATCAGCGATTGCAAATATCGTGAATTCATGTAAATTGTGATATGTGTAAATTAACTTACATTTAGCACATTGCAAAGGAGGAAGTCACTATGTCTAGTTTAAT
>CALVLC010000034.1 GCA_944336335.1 uncultured Bacilli bacterium
TTGGTAGTGGTTTATATGGAGCAATAGTTGCTCGTGAACTTAAAAATGCCGGCTATAAAGTTTTGATAATTGAAAAAAGAAACCATATTGCAGGTAATGTTTATACAGAAAAAAGAGACAACATAAACGTCCACGTTTACGGTGCCCATATTTTCCATACAAGTGATGAAAAAGTCTGGAATTATGTAAATAAGTATGCAAAATTCAATGATTTTATTAATTCCCCATTAGCTTACTATAAGGGCGAATATTACCATATGCCTTTTAATATGAATACATTCCATGAAATTTGGGGTGTCAATACTGCCGAAGAAGCTAAAGCTAAAATTGAAGAAGAAAAGGCTAAAGAAAATATTAAAGAAATTACCAATTTAGAAGAGCAAGCAATTTCCCTTGTTGGTCGAACAATTTATGAAAGACTGGTTAAAGGTTATACGGAAAAACAATGGGGAAGAGACTGTAAAGATTTACCATCCTTTATTATTAAAAGATTACCGTTAAGATTTGAATATAATAACAATTACTTTAATGATATATATCAAGGTATACCAATTGGTGGTTATACAAAACTTGTTGGAAATATCATTGGTGATATCGAAGTAAAATTAAACGAAGATTATTTAAAGAATAAGGATTACTGGAATAAACAAGCTAAAAATATTATTTATACTGGTGCAATTGATGAATTCTATGATTACAAATTTGGTGAACTTGAATATCGTTCACTTAAATTTGAAGTTGAACGCATCGAAAAAGAATTTTATCAAAAAAATTGTGTTATAAATTACACCGAAAGAGAAGTTCCTTATACAAGAATTATTGAGCATAAATATTTTGAAAACGATCAATCACCAGTGACTTGGATTACTAAAGAATATCCATCTGACTATAAAAAAGGTATGGAAAAATTCTATCCAATGAATGATGAGAAAAATAATAATTTATACAAAAAGTATGCAGAACTTGCTTCAAATGAGAAAAATATATTCTTTGGTGGTCGTTTAGGTAAATATAAATATTACGATATGGATGATGTCATTGCTGAAGCTTTAAAGGATTTTGAAGAGATTAGATATAGATAAAAAGTAACAAGTATTTTCTTTGAAAAATAGTATTTACTGTATAAAATATACAGTGAAAGGAAAATTATGCTTAAAAAAATTTTTATAGAAAACATTAATTCTATCGGCAAATGTGAAATTGATTTCGAAAAAGGAAATTATACTTATTTACCTAATAGGGTTACGGGCGATGTAGTTAACCCTATTGCTATTTATGGACATAATGGTAGTGGAAAGTCCTCCTTTATTGATGCCATTGCGCATTTTGTTTTTCTTTTGAACGCGCCATTAGATGTTTTACAGCCTTTCATTGTAAATAATATAAATTTTGAAAATTTTAGAGAAAAATCAAAAGAAACATCTACTAGCGATGCATTGGTTACATCTTTAATTCAATTTGAGTTTGAATTAGAACAAAATAAATTTTTATATCATCTTGAAATCTCTAGAGTAACTGGTATTAAACAAGAATTTTTAAGAAAAAACGATAACTATGTTTTCAATCGAATCGGGTTACGTTTGAGTTATAAGGGGAAAGATACTTTAATTGATAAAGAAAGTTCGCCGCTCTTATTGTCTTTGCGTTCGCTAAGTTCTAAAAATTCAGATGATAGTGATTTAAATTGCGCTTTTACATTTTTAAATTCTTTTGTCGTAATGAAAGCTGATAGGGTAAACGCTGGTGGTTTTATCATTGGGAATATATTTTCAGAAAGTAAAAGCATTAATGATTTATTAATTAGCCAAACTGATAAAGTAAAAGAAATTTTTAAGAAAAATGAAGATTTCCCATTATTCACAATTCATAAAAAAGAAGGACCAACTAATTTTTCTGTAAACAATCAATATTTTATTGAAATCGAAGATAAAGATGGGTTTAAAACGAAATTGCCATATTCGATGATTTCTTCGGGTATGAGAAATGCTGTTATACTCGTCACGACTATCCTTTCTTTAACACAAAATAGCGTTTTATATGTCGATGAAATCGAGTCTGCGTTACATCCAAGTGCAATTAAATTAATAATAGATTTAGTTTCTGAAAAGCAGATTCAACTTGTTTTCTCTTCACATAATACTAATTTGCTACAATATTTGCGACCTGATCAAATATATTTTGCTAAGTGGGAAAAAGGGTTTTCAAGTCTTTATAGATTGTCGAAGCTCTATCCAAATATTAGACAGGTTAATAATATTGAGAAAATGTATTTAAGCAAATTATTCGACCTATATCTAAATAATACAAATGGCGAAAAATAAATATTTATTGATTGTAGAGAGTGAACAGGCTGAACAACAATTAATAGCGACTGTTCTTTATAAGTATGGATTTACTTGTTTAAAAACATCTATTAATTTTAATGATATTGGAAGTTTTGAAGTAGCCGATTTTGCGAATAATGATATAGATGTTATTGTGGCTACATCAAAACAATCTAGAATACATGATATTGTTGTAAAATTTGATTCAACTATGGATATTGATCGAATTTTTAACAGTGAACTTGGGGAATTGTTTAAAGGGATATTTTTAATTTTTGATGTTGACCATAATGATTATGAGGACTTAGAAAAATGTATGAACTTTTTTAACAATGAGAGCAGCGGATTACTTTTAGTTAGTAGTCCTTGTATCGAAGTTCTTGGCGATCCAATTCACAATCCAATAGAAGGTGAATCAATAACAGAAGCTTATAAGAAACCTTTAAATAATCTTTGGAAATCTAAATTAAATATTAGTGCAATTGAATACATTAAAGCCAATTTTGAGTCATTATTTAAAAAATATTTGATACAAAATTATAGTGATTTTAAAGAGAAAAATATTATGAATCATCCTAAGTTAATAGTTGATAAAGTAAATAAAATGAATATTAGAAATAATTACAAAAGTTTAGGCAAATATCATACTGAATTCAAATTTAGATATTTTACTACTTGCATATACGTATTCGTTGCATTTATCTTTGGATTAACTATAGAGGAAAACAATTACAATAAGGTTCTAGAATTCTTTACAAAAGATAAGGATAATCCTGTTTTTTGAAAGTTTTTAATTTCTAGATTAAGAACAGGTACAAAATGACTTATTTAATAACAGGTGGAGCAGGATTTATCGGGACAAATTATTGTCTATATTTTTTAAATTTTTCCAAGCATAAAGACGATCTATTAGTAGTAGTTGATAAATTAACCTATGCTTCAAATGACCTTGTTATTAAATTAAGTAAAGAAAATAAAAGAGTCATTTTCGTTAAAGAAGACATCACTAGATATAACAAAATGAACCTTATTTTTAAGCAATATCATTTTGATTATGTAATAAATTTTGCGGCCGAAAGTCATGTTGATCGAAGTATAGTTAATCCTAAATTATTTATTGTTAATAATATTAATGGAACACTAAATTTATTAAAGTTATCTTTAAAATATAAGGTTAAAAGATTTCATCAAGTATCAACTGATGAAGTATATGGAGCAACTCTTTTAAATTCTTCTTATCGTTTTAAAGAAAATGATCTTTTATCTCCAACCAATCCTTATAGTGTTTCAAAAGCTAGTAGTGATTTATTAACTTTATCTTTTTTTAAAACATATGGATTAAATGTAACAATTTCAAGATGCTCAAATAATTTTGGTATGTATCAATACGAAGAAAAATTAATCCCATTAGTTATAAAAAATGCGATGAATAACCATAAAATTCCAGTTTATGGAAATGGCAATAATATTCGAGATTGGATTAATGTAAAAGATCATGTCTATGCACTTGATGAAATAGTTCAAAAAGGAAAGTCAGGCGAAATTTATAATATCTCAACACATAATGCACATTCAAATATCGAACTCATTAAGTTCATTCTCAAAGTTTTAAATAAAGACGAAAGTTTAATAGAATACGTTAAAGACCGTAAAGGTCATGATCTTCGTTATGCTTTAGATACAACTAAACTTAATGAAGAATTAGGTGTTAAATTTAATAACTCAAAATTCTTTGAGGATTTAGAAGAATATGTTCTGAAAATTACTAAAGGACAATAAAATGATTGAGATTTACAGGGTTTTTGCTGAAATTCAAAGCTTAAAAGATTATAATTTTAAAGTTAAAGAGGGCAGTTATGAAAAAATTATTTATATTAGGAACTTTATTTATTAGTACATTTGCGCTTGCTTCTTGTGGGGAAGGAGGTGAAAAACCTTTCCGTGAAATTACTGATTTAGAAGCAAGTAAAATCATTAATCAATTTGAGAAAGGTGATATCACAAGTTTTTATAGCATAAGTGAAAGTGATAACGAATATTTATACCAAGGCTATGAAAGAACAAAGGTTAAAACCAATGAAGAAATCATGTTTGATAGGGATGCAAAATATGGATTTTCTTCTTCAACCAGTATTGCTGATAAAAGACAAAGTTATGACCGTATGTTTTCTTCTTCAGCTAGTCTTTCAGAAGTTTATGCGCTTAGTGATTCGAAATATTCAATAGCTTCTTTAATTTATGAAGAGTCATCTTTTACTGATGAAGTAAATAAAGTAGAAGGTGGTCAAGACGCTTATGATTTGGTAATGGATGCCTTTATTTTATCAACTGATTCTTTGCATTATGAAGAAGTCGGGAAACATCTATATGATGATCCAAAGTTTGAATATAATGATGAAACTTTAAAAATTGTTGCTGGTGTAACTCCTGGATTCTTAGGAGAAATTGGAAGTTTTATTACTTATAGTGAAATTGAAGGAACGTGTGAAATTTCTTTTAATCATCAAGGATATATCACAAGTTTCTTGCTTGATATGGAATATCGTATGTATTTTGATTTTTCTAGTGTTGGAGAAAATGTTATTCCTGGAAAACCAGCAAAATTCTTTTATGATGTAAAAATTGAAGGAAATGCATCATATAAATATAACGAAGAAATTGATACATCAGTTAAATTCGATGAGGCTAAAAAGAAAATAGATAAAGTTTATGCCACAAGAACTTAGGAAGTAATATAAAACACCTTAATAAAGTTCATTTTTGACAAATTATTTTAAATTTCCTCTCATAAACTCCTTTATATTAGTGAAAGGAGTTTTTTAGTTGGAACAAATTAAAACAAAAGAAATTATTTCTTATTTTGATAAAAGATTTTTAAATGATGTTTTAAACATTAAAAAAGAGAGTAGAAATATTAAAGAAACTGAAAAGAAAATATGCCTCGCTTTAAACATTTCTTCTTTAAATGAACTTATAGAAGATGATGAGTTAATTAAATGTAAAAGGTTAGGAGGAACCAACGTTTCTTATAAAGAAAAGGTTTTAAAGAATGCCTGGATTCGCCTTGCTTATGAACTTTCTAAAAAGCAAAAATGTGGAGAATACAATGAAAAAGCCTTTAAATCTTCACTTATTTTGTTAAAAAGATTATCACATACACATGTTGGAACGCTTATTCCTAATCTTGAAATGACGTTAAATGAATCGGGAGTTAAACTGATTGTTTTACCTTATTTAAGAGAATCTAAACTTAGAGGATTTACTAAATATTTAGCGAATGAAAATTGTTATTTAATTGCAGTTAATGATTGTGGCAAATCACTTGATAGATTTTACTTTGCCTTGTTTCATGAAATTAGTCATATTCTTTTAGCGGATAATAAATCGATGAAATTGACTTATAATGATTCAACAGATTTAGAAGAAGCAAGGGTTGATAAGTTTGCAGCAAATTTATTAATTGATCAAAATTTATATGAAAGATTTATTGCTAAACAAAGTTTTAATTTAACCTCAATTTTATTCTTTGCTAAATTATGCGATATTGATCCATCTCTTGTGATTGCTCGTCTTCAAAAAGACGGCTACATTCCTTATACCTACTTTAACGAGTATAAAAAGAAAACTTATTGGTGATTTTTGATAAAATTCATCGTTTGCTCCTATTTACATTATTAATAATGTAATTTTCCATCAAAAAAAGTCAAAAATTTAATAGTAGTGTTGTAAAATATTAGCGATGAATGAAAAACTTGATGAACTTGTTAAATATTTGAATGGCTTAAGTTCGTATGAACTACCAGATTATGATGCAATTCCTGATGGCATCAAAATGGAAGAAAGCATTAATTTTATTAATGGAGTTTTATCTTCTTTTGAAGGGAAAGACAAAAACAAAGTTACTAATTACATGATTAACAATTATGTAAAAGCTAAAATTATTCCTTCTCCAGTTGAAAAAGTTTATTCAAGAGAACAAGTTGCATATACAATTTTTATCAGTTTACTTAAAAATTCAGCATCTTTAAGAAACATCGCATCTTTAATTGCAATTGATAAAGATTATATTGAAGACAAAAATGATTTGTATAATTTTTATCGCGACTTACAAGAAACTGCTGATAAAAATGCAGCTAGCGAAGCAAGGGAATTTTTGAATGAAGTTCAACTTAATAGCGATCACAAGAAAATTACTTTGCGTCTTGCTTATACTGCATTAAAACTTTATGTAAAAAGTAGTACTGAAAAAATCATTGCTGACACTATTATGGATTTAATTAGTGATTCAATCTTACCTTCTATTGCTAATAAAGAAGATAAGAAAGAAAAAGCACTAGAGAAAAAGATACTTGATAATGAAGCCAAATTATTAAGTAAAAGATAAATGGGAGGATATTTATGAAAGTTTTAGTTACTGGTGGATTAGGTTTTATTGGAAGTCATACCGTTGTTTCTTTAATTGAAAATGGCTACGACGTTGTTATTGTTGATAATCTTTACAATTCCAAAATGGAAGCATTAGATGGAATTGAAAAGATTACACATGTAAGACCTAAATTTTATAAATTAGATTGTGCCGATGTTAAGGCAATGGACAATCTTTTCAAAGCCGAAAAATTTGATGCCATTATCAATTTTGCCGGATATAAAGCCGTTGGTGAAAGTGTCAAAAAACCTTTAATGTATTATGAAAACAACCTTGAAATTTGTTTTGCCCTATTTAGAGCCATGGAAAAATATGATGTAAGAAACTTTGTTTTCTCATCTAGTGCAACTGTTTATGGTTTACCAGATCGAGTTCCACTAACAGAAGAAGCTCCTGTAAAAAGTGCAACTTCTCCATATGGAGAAACAAAAGTTATGATTGAAAGAATCTTAACTGATATGGCTTTTATTTATAAAGATTGGAATATTGCTATTTTAAGATATTTCAACCCAATTGGTGCTCATAAATCAGGTTTACTTGGCGAAGATCCAAATGGTATTCCAAATAACCTTCTTCCTTATGTTAATAAGGTTGCTTGTGGCGTTTTAAAAGAAGTTAATGTCTTTGGAAATGATTATGAGACAGTTGATGGAACTGGTGTTAGAGATTATATCCATGTTTGTGATCTTGCAAGAGGTCACGTTCTTGCTTTAAGAAAACTTGAAACAAATCCAGGACTTGTCGTTTATAACCTTGGAACAGGTAAAGGAACATCTGTTTTAGAAATCATAAAGGCTTATGAAAAAGCTACCGGAGTTAAAATTCCATATAAATTTGCTCCTAGAAGAGATGGTGATGTTCCAATTAACTTTGCTGCAACTGATAAAGCTGAAAAAGAACTTGGCTTTAAATGTGAATTTACAGTAGAAGATGCTTGTAGAGATGGCTACAACTTCCAAAAAGCTGAACTTGAAAGACAAAAAGAAGCAGCTGAAAAAGAAAAAGCTAAGACTAAAACCCTCTAATACTTGAATAGATAATTTAAGCACTAAAATTCGGAATCGAAAAAAAGATTCCGAATTTTTATTATTCTCTAGAAACATTAACATTAATGCTTTACATTCTTGATTAAAGAAAGCAGGTATTTTATATGAGCTATGAATATCAAGAAATACAAAAATTAAATGAAAACGAAGTAACTTTACTTGATGGAGATTTTAAAAACCTTTATCGTCAATTATCTAAACATACTATCAATTTTGCTTTTGATATGTTTGAAAAATCAAATTCCTTTGAACAATTTAAAAAGTTCATAAATGGAGAAAAGAAAGTATTTAATAATGTTAGCGAACACGCTAAAGAAGTTCTTAAACCAATTAATGACCGTGATGTTTATCATACAGAATGGAAATATGAAGAAGAACCATGGAGAGAAGGTTTACTTTATCAAACAATGAGAGCAGCTACAGAATTCATTATTAATAATAAAGATAATGATGAATTAAAAGAAGATGCATTAAAGCTCAAAGAAAGAATTAGGAAATATATTGATTTAATCTTTGAAGCAGGCAAGAAAACAACTTATAAAGATAAAAATGGCAAGCCACTTGATGGATATTTTTCTATCTATTCAATATTTAATTATGATGTAGTTTGCAATGAAGCTCCAGCTAGCGGAAGATGGACTCATGATGTTTATAATTATGGTTGTTTAACTGAAGCCGCAACTTATTGGTATAGAGCAACTGGCGACACAAGACTTTTATTTTTAGCTAATCGTTTTAGTGAATTTTTTGTTGATTATATTTTTGGTAGAGACGGCTTTAAAGGTTATATGGTTGTTCCAGCTCATGAAATTAGTGAAGTTTCTTTAGAAAATTTATATTTGTTATATAAAAACAGCCATTCTTTAGTTAAAGAAATAGAAGAAAAATATTCATGTTTAGATGGAATTGATCCCGTATTATATAAGCTTCTTCTTCATGTTTTAATAAAGCCGAATTTGCTAACGCACAAATATATTTTCCAATTCCGTCCTTATCAAAATAATTGGTTTTGTATTCAACCAAATCACTTTCTTCACTTTTTTAATAATAGATAGTAATCTTTTTTTCGTTCAATAGGGGCGCCTCGATTTTTATTATTAGGGTCTTCATTTTTTTACGGGGTCTTAAAAATTTAAAAATCTCCGTTTTTTTACGGGGTTGTTAGTATCAAAGCCCAACTAATTTTCGGCTGATGGTTCGAAGTTCTTATATATCAAAAAGACTCTATTCCTTAAATGTTCGAAATTAGTTATGCCAAAAGAAATATTTTTTAATGATTTTATTTTTCTATTAAGACCTTCATGGTTTTTTATTTAGTGCAATTTTTTACGGGGTCGAGTTTCCGATAAAAAAGGGGATTTTTTATCAAAACCCCGTAAATACCCCGTACAAAATCGGAGAACCTATCATTATATCAAAAAATAAGTTTTTAAATAGAGAAAATAGTTAAAATATTTGTTCTTTGCGGAGTTTTTGAATGGAACGAATCTTTTTTTGAAGTAAGTGATTTAGATTTTTTTAAAAATAATTTGTATAAATTCTTAAATGTACTGAAACAAAAAATCTATGCTCAATATTGCATAGATATAATTCAAAGTGGCTGCCCCAGCTGGACTCGAACCAGCAAGAACCATGTTTCAGAGACATGTGACTTTACCATTTGTCTATGGGGCAAGTTTTAATCACATTATTGTATAAAAAATAAGTTATTTTTTCTAGAGTATTGATTGACAATCAAAGTAAAGTGGTTAATACTTAATCAATGAGGTGAGTGGGGAATTTATGAAAACTGTAATCAAAGTATTCTTATATATAATTATTGTTTTATATAGCATACTAGCTGGAATTTTCTTGATTGGATGTTTTGTAGCCCTTCCAGTCAGTTTAATTTGTTTCCTATATGTAGCTATTTGTGCTGTACCTATTGTTGTTGATAGCATTGCTCTAAAGAAATTAGCTAATGCTTACACTAAAAGTGAATTAACAGCAATTTCAATCTGTGTTTTGATTTTTGGTGGAATCATTCCTGGCATCTTAATGCTTGTTGCTAGCGAAGAAGATTTATTCGGATACAAAAAATCATCAGTTACAATCGTTAAGCAAACTGAGAAAAAAGAAGATTTAGGAACTAAACTTGAAAAGATTAAAAAACTTAAAGATAGTGGAACAATAAGCGAAGAAGAGTATCTTGAACTTCGTAAGAAAATAATTGATAACTTTAAAGGTGAGTAAGTTAAATAAAAAAAACTAAAGAATTAATCAAGTTTTGTGTTGTTTCTGATTTAAATTTAGAGGTTTTGATATGGATGAATATTTAAGAATTGTTATAGAACAATATTGCTATGGTAAAAAGAGCATGAAAGCTAGGTTTCTTGCTAGTATTGTTGAGTGGTCTTATGACTTAAGCTATCAACTAAGTGATGAAGATTATATGTATCTAGAAGAATTAATAGAAAAAGAAAGAAACAAAGAATTAAAAGAAGCGATGAAAGACTTATTAGAATTTGTAAGTCTATATTAAGCTCACTAATTTAAGGTAGTAATAAATTTCTATTTGACCAAATTGACTTTACAATTCATAATTTTTATATAAGAAAGAAGGGTTTGAACTATGAAAACTGCTATTAAAGTATTCCTTTATTTAGGAATCATCGTTGGAGCAATTGGAGCTGGAGTCGCTTTTATCTCCTCTTTCCTTGCTTTACCAGTATCTTTAGGCTATTTAGTCTCAGTAGTTGGTTGTCTTATTCCAGTTATTGTTGATTCAATTGCTTTAAAGAAACTAAAAGTTGCTAATTCAAAATCAGAACTTACTGGAATTTCCGTTATTGTTTTAATCTTTGGTGGAATCATCGCTGGTATCTTAATGCTTGTTGCTAGTGAAGATGATCTTCTTAGTTTCAATGAGTCAAGAGTTGTAACACCAAAAGTTGATGAAGCAAAAGAAGAAAAGAAAACTGAAGACTTAGAAGAAGAATTAAACAAGTTAAAAGATCTTAAAGAAGCCGGCACAATTACTGAAGAAGAATATGATACACTTCGTGCCAAGGCTGTTGAAAAATTCACAAAGGATTAATTTAACTTTTAATTAAATCTCTTTTAATTTCAAAAAATAAACTTAGATTTAAATGGTTTTTAAGATATTATACCTATAAATCTAAGTTTTTTATTTTGGTTAAAATATTGGTTTGTTAAAATTTAGTTATGAAAATTAAAGAACTATATCTTAAATATAAAAAGCAAGATAAGCTATTTAAGTTAACTACAATTATATCTTTAACTTTTAACTTGTTAATTGGCATTAGTAAATGGATTCTTGCTATTTTTAACGGAGTAGTTTTCTTTTTAAGTGGTGTTATTAATATCTTAATGGGTGTAGCTAAACTTCTTTGTTACACTGGTTTATTAACAAATGAAGATAACTATAAAAAACGTAACCTAACTGTTAGTATTTTAGTTTTTGCTAGTGGACTAGAATACTTTATTTACATGTTTAATGTTTATATTGGTAACTTTACGTTAACTAGTTATAACGCATATATAGCTATTTTAATTGCTCTTATATCTTTTATTGAAATAGGTCTAGCAATCTATGGTTTATTTAAAGTTAAAAGAAAAGGTCATTCTTATCGAAACTTAAAACTCATTAACTTTGTTTTAGGTGTAGAAGCCATGGTTTTAACTGAAAACGCTATTTTATCTTTTACAAGTAAAGAAACTTATGTTGAATCTTCTTCTCTATTTGGCTTTATAGTTGGTCTTTTTGTAATGATTTTATCAATATTTATGTTTTTATCTCCTTATATAACTATTGCTGATCAAGAAAAGAATGATTTTGTTCTTTTAGATGAATCAAAGAACAAAATCATATCTAAAGAAGGAGAAGTTTTACTAAAGCACTCTTATATATATGGAGATTATGTCTATAAATATAGACATATAGATGAAAAAGAAGTAGAAGGCGAGATTATTAGAAAAGAAGGTTTCTTTAAAAAGACCAATATTTTTATAAAGGTAATACTTATTATCTTAAGTGAGATTTTGATTTTTGTTTGGTTAATTGGTCGCTTTATTTATTTTTTAAGATGCGCTTTTTTGATTAAAGAATTAGATGAAGTGATGAGGGAGAATGGATTTCAGAAACATTAAAGAACAAATGCAAAGCTAGCTTAAAAAAGAGAGTTAAATTATAATTTAAGCATGTCTAATGAAATTGATTTGATTTATAAAGGTCTCAATGAAACTTTTGATAAAACCTATTTAAAAAACTCTTTTATATATAACGATCCAAAAGAATCTCAACAAGTTTTAAAAGAGATTCAATATCATCTTTCTATTTGTGATGAGTTTTATTTTTCAGTTGCTTTTATAAATGATGGTGGAATCAATAAATTAAAATTACCTTTAAAAGAAGCAATGGAAAGAGGTGTTAAAGGTAAAATAGTTACTACAAATTATTTAACTTTTAGTGATCCTAAAGCTTTAAGTTTTCTTTTAAATTATTGCCCAAACATTGAAACTAAAATGTGTTATTTAACTAAAAATGATAAGTTTGGGTTCCATACAAAAGGCTATATTTTTAAAGAAAAAGATAAGTATGTTGCTTTAATTGGTTCATCAAATATTACATCAAGTGCATTAACTATAAACAAAGAATGGAATAGCGAAATTGTTGGAAAAGAAGATAGTCCAGTAATTAAAAATATTCTTCTTGAGTTCAACAAAATGTTTAATGAAGCTTATCCTTTGAAGGATATAATTGAACGCTATAAAAGTGATTATGAAGCATCATTAGTTATTAGACAAAAGATTAATGAGCAAAGTCAACCAGAAACAAAAATTCATATTTTTGAACCAAATTCCATGCAAAAGTCAGTTATTTTTAGAGCAAATGAACTTATTAATAATGGAGAAAAGCGTGGTTTACTCATTAGTGCAACTGGAACTGGTAAAACTTTTGCTAGTGCATTTTTAACAAAATATATTGAAAAATTTAAGGTTAAAAAATTACTTTTCATAGTGCATCGAGAAACCATTTTAAAGCAAGCTAAAGATACTTTTGATATTGTTTTTCAAAATGAAATTAAATTCACGATTTATTCAGGAAAAAGAAAAGACATTGAAGATAAGGACTTTATTTTTGCTTCTTACTCGATGCTGATTAGAGAAAATGAAACCAATGGTCAAATAGAAAGAAATTTTGAGCGCTTTGCTAAAGATGAGTTTGATTTAATTATTATTGATGAAGTCCATCGAGTTGGTGAAAACCATTATCAAGACATTATTAATTATTTTAAACCTAAGTTTTTATTAGGTATGTCAGCAACTCCTGATCGAAGTGATGGTTATGATTTATATTCACTTTTTAATCACAACATCATTTATGAAATCAGATTAATGGACGCATTAGATTTAAACCTTCTTACTCCATTTAATTATTTTGGAATAAAAGATATTACAGTTGATGGAAAGATACTTGAAGATACAAGTGATTTTAATTTATTAACTGCTGATGAAAGAGTTAAACATATTTTAGAAGAAGCTGAATACTATAATTATTCAGGGAAAAGAAATAAAGGTTTGATCTTTGTTTCAAGGCAAGATATTGGAAAAGAACTATCTCAAAAGATGAATAAACTTGGTAAAAGAACGCTTTTTCTTGATGCGAGTAATTCACTCGAAGATAGAGAAAACGCTATCAAAAAGTTAGAAAGCGATAGCTTAAATAAAGATGAAACTTTAGATTATATTTTGACTGTTGATATTTTTAATGAAGGTGTTGATATTCCTTCGATCAATCAAATTATTCTTTTAAGACCAACAAAATCAGCAATTGTTTTTATTCAACAAATTGGTCGTGGTTTAAGGAAATTTCCTGGAAAAGAATATTTAGTCATTTTAGATTTTATTGGTAACTATAAAGGCAACTTCAACATAGCCAAAGCTTTAAATAAAGGGAAGTTAACAAAAGGCGAAATGACAAAAGCCATAAATGATATTTTACCTGGAGAAGCCACAATTAATTTTGATAAAGTTGCAAAAGAAAATATTTTTAGTTCAATTGAAAAAGCTACAATTAACTCTAAAAAAGACGTCTATGAAGATTTCCTTGACGTTTATAATCGCTTAAATCATATTCCTTCTTTAATTGAAATAGATGAAAATTCTTCTTTATCAGCTCGAGTCTTCTTAGATTATAGAGTTTATGATTCCTATTATGAGTTTTTAGTAAGCAAGAAATATATCAAAGATACTTTAAATGAGGACGAAAAAAAAGTTCTAAAATTTTTAGCAAGAACTGTTTTTGATGGTAAAAGACATTTTGAGGTTGATGTATTAACTAAGTTGATAAGTGAAGATGAATATAAGCTAAGCGATGATATATCGATGAAAGATTATATGCCTTCTAGAATTAATGAATTTTTACTAACTAACATCGAGAAAAAAGAGATTTCTCTAGGAAAAGTAGACATAAGAGAAAAGAAAGTAATTATTACATCGAAGTTTAAAGAAATGCTCAGTAATTCAACTTTTAAAAAGTTTATCGAGGATGGAATAAGCTATGCATATTATGCAAACAAGAAATATTACGATTGCCTTGATTATTTTAAACTTTATGAAAAGTATACTCGTTTTGATGCAACTAGAATATTAAATTTAGGTAGAAATAATGTTAGTACAATGTATGGATATTCAGTAAAAGAAAAAGAAGGAGTGGTTCCAATATTTATTGATTACCATAAAGGACAAGACGCAATTCAATATGATGATCATTTTATAGATAACAGCCTCCTTGTATGGAGCTCACGCTCGACTCTTGAAAAAAGAACTGAAGGTGAAATTGATAAGATTAGAAAACTTTCGCCAACTAAAAAACTTAAACTTTTGGTCTTTGTGCAAAAGTCAAACTTAAAAATGGTTAGCAAAGAAGGATTTTATTTTTTAGGTGAAGCTTCAATTTTAAACTTAGATACAAAACCTAGAGCAAACAAAGATGGCAAGCCTTGCTACCATTTCATTTTGAAACTAGAAAAAAGTATTCCTAATGATATTTATGAATACTTAACTTTACTTACTGATGAATCATTAAAGTAAATTATTAGCTTTTAGATATTCTTTTAAAAACGGAATTACTAATCGATCAGCTGGTAAAAGATCGATTTTATCAAGGTCATTTAATTCATCAAAACTAACCCATTTATATGATTCGTGTTCTTTAAAAACAAGATGGTTTGTTTTTAAAGAAGCACAAAAAACATTCATTTTTAAATAAAAAGTAGTGTAGTCATATTCAACTTTACATAGATAATGATCAACTAAAATATCAGTATCTAATTCTTCTTTGATTTCTCTAATGATGGTTTCTTCTTTAGTTTCGTTTTCTTCTATTTTTCCACCAGGAAATTCCCATTTATCTTTATACGTTCCATAACCTCTTTGTGTTAATAAGAACTTGTTTTCTTTAATGATTACAGCAGCACAAACTTCAATTTCTTTCATATTTATTTCCTTTATCTATATATTTTCTATACTGGTTTGCTTAATGTTTCTTCAGTGAATTCCGGAGTGACATCTTCTTTTACAAAAGAATTATTTAAAGAAAAACATCGAATATATTCGTTATATGGATACTTTTTAGAAAGTGATTCATATAACTTTTTTGTATCTTTCTTTTTTAGGTTTTTAAATCCAGAATTTGAATATATTGTAAGTAATTCCTTGATGAATTCTTTATTCATTGAATGCATTAAGTAGTGGTCATAACGAGCTAAAAAGAATTTAAGTGGCTCATCTTTTTTGTATCTATCTTTTAGATATGTTTTACTTGCTGCAATCATATCAGCAACATATTCAAGAGAATATTTATAGGGAATCTTAGTCAAGATGAAATCACCTTTAAATTCACTTATCCAATATTCATAGTGGTGTTTATTGTGATTAGTATGATGAGTAAATACTGAAGAATATAATCCTTCATTTTTTCTTTCATTTACGATAGGAGAAAATTTGCCACTAAAATATTTCACACTTGGTATAAATTCACTTTTAGAGAATTTAGAGAAGTCGTGATTGATTCCAAGAAGCGGTATACCAAGTTTAAATGTATGAATTAATACTAATTTTTTGTGCCTAAACACAATATGAAGATGTTTTAAAAAATTTTTCATGAAGATATTTTAATGCAAGAGCTTAAATAATGTAGAAAAATTTATCTTTTGCGCCTATTTTGAGTTGAAGAAATAATTATTTCTTAAGAAAAAAGATTATTTCAAATCAACACATGTTGATTTTGATTTTTTAACTCTAAAACGCTCTCTTAAATTGCTATGAGAGGTTTGTATCATGTAAAATTTTATTTTTAATAAAAACCTTGCAAAATCAAAATTAATTTAAAGTTATTGAAAATGTTTGAAATAAAATCATTAATTTAGTTCAAAAATGCTCGTTTTTTTTTTTTTTTATTTTGGGGTTAGCCTTTGTTAACATTTCTTTAGAAAGATAACGATTATTAAAATTTGTGAGGGATTTATTATGATGAAAAGGAAAATTTTAGCTGTCGTTTTACCTATCGTTGGCTGCGCAACTGTTGTTGGTAGCGGTTTTAGTGCTTGGTATTTTGGAGAAGGCGGTAATGCCGGAAGTCCTATCTCAACTGGCGTTCTTGTTACTGAAGAAGTTAAAGCTGATAGTAAAAATTTATCTGTCGATACTTCGGCTTCTACAATTGTTGCAAATGTTGAACCCGAAGAAGAAGGATATTTCGATGGTCGCTTAGTATTAGACCAAGGTGGCGCTAATAATGATAGTTTTGATTCAGGAATCATGTTTGGCGATTCAACAGATACTGTAACAACTGATACTAAAGGAAAAAAATGGGCATTTAAAGTTTCATATATAGGAGATACTGATGGAGAAGGTTCTAATCTTGGGTTAACTCTTGGTGAATTATATGATGCCGGTTTAATGATTACAATTGATATTAGCATTGAAATCAAAGGGAACTTGGTAAATTATGTTGAATTTCAAAGTACTCAACAAGAATTAAGTGTCACATCAGATATTAAACAAAATATTGAACCTGTTACATTAAAACCTGTTACATTAACTCCAAGCATAACCAAGCTTACTGGGAAATTTGATGTTCCAGTCGATGATATTACTTCGACTGTAAGAGATTTAGTTAGCGCTTATTGGTCTTTTGAGATTGGTGTAGATACAGAAAAAAAGATAGTGGGAGAAAGCATCGACTATTCTAATTCATTGCTTAAGTATAAAGTGAACAATGCTACTACTGATGAAGCTGATTATACTGGTGGAAAACCATTAACCTCAAAACAATTATCGACCATGAGAGGCCTTTTACAAAATTCCGGCGGCACAGTTAATGAAATTTCATTTAGTGCAGTTGCTAAAATTGTTGAAGACCCAAATAGATAATTAAATTAACTTTTTAAAAAAAACAAAACCGTGTGGGCTTAATTTCTAAGCCCACACTTTAAACAAATAAAAGGATATTTAATAGATGAACGGCCAAGAAATATTAGGTAATGTTGCTTTTTATGTTTCTATAGCAGTTGTCATTGGAATGGCAATTATGTTCTCGATTCTTTTTGCTATTTATGGATTTTACAAAATTAAACATATTAACTATGGACATGAAGACAAGAAGTTAGAAGAAACTTTACGTCATCGTTATAGAGCAATCATTGAAAAAAATAGCGAAAAAGATTTAAAAACCAAACAAGTTGCTAATTCCCAAAATG
>CALVLC010000035.1 GCA_944336335.1 uncultured Bacilli bacterium
TCGAGGTTAGATAAAGGCTCATCCATTAAGAAGACTTTTGCGTTTCTAACAATAGCTCTTCCTAAAGCGACTCTTTGTCTTTGACCACCTGATAAAGCTTTTGGCTTTCTATCAAGGTATTCTTCAATTTGAAGAATTCTTGCAGCTTCATGAACTCTTCTATCAATTTCATATTTTGGCAATCTCCTAATCTTTAAACCAAATGCCATATTTTCGTAAACGGACATATGTGGATAAAGAGCATATGATTGGAAGACCATTGCAATATCTCTATCTTTTGGTGTTTTGTCATTACAGAGTTCATTATCGATGTAAAGTTCACCTTTAGTGATGTCTTCAAGTCCAGCAATCATTCTAAGTGTTGTTGATTTACCACAACCAGAAGGTCCAACGAAGACGATAAATTCATGCTTTTTAATGTCAAGATTGAAATCAAATACTGCTTGAACATTGTTGTCATAAATTTTGTCAATATGTCTCAAAGAGACGAATGCATCTTCATGCTCGGAAACTTTTTTGACTTTTGAAGACTCTGTGGTCTCATCTTGAAGCTTTCCGTTAACTCCATTGTCGCTAACGACATCAGTCTTTTCTACCATAGTTTTCTCCTTGTTTAACTATAAATTTATTGTCTTCTTTCATAGATATCTGCATACCTTGAAAGTAAGTCACTAATATTTTTTGAAGAATTATCAAACTCTTCTTTTGTTAATCTCCAACTCCAATTATCAGTTGATAACGTTGATGGGAAATTCATTCTTCCTTCTTTTCCAATAGCAAGCAAATCTTGCATTGGAGTTATTGCAACTTTTGAACCACTCGCAATATTTAATTCAATAACGCAATGAGTTAATTGTTCATTGTTAAATTTTCTTGAAAACGGAACATTTAACTTTTTACATTCATCAGCAAGAATGTCGAGCATCATTTCTTTTTGCTTCTCGCCTAGACCATCAATAAATTGCCTTGTTGTTGGTGAATCATGTGTTGCTGTATAAGAGAAGAAATTGTATGTATAGTTAGAAGGTCTCCAAATATTTTTTGGATCTAGGTTATCAAAGGCTTGAGTTACAATTTTCATTCCTGGATAATTAGTCTTTTTCATCAGTTCAGCAAAATCATCATCAATATAGCCAAGATCTTCAGCCACGATTGGTAAATCTAACTTGTCTTTAAATAAATCAAATCCTGGACCTTTGACCCATTTGCCATTTTTAGCGGTTGTATCTTTATAGGGAATTGCATAGTAGCCGCTAAATCCTCTAAAATGATCAATTCTTAATAAATCAAATAAATTTAAGTTTGCTTTGATTCTATTGTTCCACCATTTATAGTTAGTTTTCTTATGATATTCCCAGTTATATAAAGGATTACCCCAAAGTTGACCATTTTCACTAAAGCAATCTGGTGGACATCCAGCTACACGAATCGAATTGTGATTTTCATCCAATTCAAAAAGATCTGGGTATTTCCAAACTTCTGCGCTATCAAAAGCCACGTAAATTGGCATATCACCCATTATTTGAATGCCTTTTTCATTGGCATATTTTTTTAAAGCATTGTATTGTTTTAAAAATTCAAATTGAGTCCATAAGTAAAATAAGAAAGTATCTTTATTTTCTTTTCTCACTTCTTTTTCCAACTCTAAAGAATAATTTCTATATTTTTCATCCCATTGTTTCCAAGATTTAAGACCATTAAGTTCCTTAATAGTCATAAACAAAGCAAAATCATCAAACTCCTTATGAGTATTTAAAAATCCGATAAAATCATTATCTTTTTTATTAAATCTTGAAAAAGCTAATTTTAATAGCTTCAAGCGATTATTAAATATTTTTTCATAGTTAACTCTATTGTTGGTATCAAACCAATCAACAGATTTAACTTCATCTTCTCGAAGTAAGCCCCCCTCGATAAGGTTGTCGAGGTCTATAAAATAATAATTAAGTCCTAGACTTGATGGAGATTGATAAGGAGAGTCACCAAAACTAGTTACATTCAATGGCAAAATTTGCCAAATTGTAACTTTGGATTTTTCTAGAAAATCTACGAAATCATAAGCAGCTTTTCCAAAACTGCCTATTCCGTAGTTAGAATAAAGAGATGAAATATGCATTAAAATTCCAGTTCTTCTACTTTTCATATTAATTCCTGTAAGCGCTTACATTATAATTAGCAGTTTTTAATATGTCAAATATTTAAAATATGATAGTTATCGCATTCCTCCGAATTATAGTAAAAATTGTATCAATTTGCTTAAATTATTTTTATTATTTTTACAAACAATGCAAAATAAAGCGATAATTGTCGTATTTTTTAAGTTTTATAAAATTTGTAAAAAATTGGCTTAAATATCGTTTTTTTAACAAAAACAAGCATTTTTAAGAATTTTAGAAAATTTTTAAATTTATTTCTCTCGATGATATTTAATTATTAATTTTTTTAAATCATTAGCAACATCGTTACTTAAATCATGCCAAAGAAAACGATAAGTCCAGTTATCGTTATTTACAGTTCCTGGTTCATTCATTCTTGCTTCTTTTCCTTGGAACAAAATATCTTGCATTGTTAAAGTCACATGTTCGGCTTTACTAGCAAAAGCAAGTTCAAACATAGCCCTTGTTTTTTCAAATAAAGATAGATTGTCATTAAGTTTAATACCAATTTTACTAGCTTCTTCTTTAATTCTATTTTCACCTAACAATCTTTGCTCAAGAGTTAAATTTTCAATCATCCCTTTTAAAGGTAAATTATCGTGGTTATCTAAATATAAATAAGTATTTTCTTTTATATTAGAAGGTAAAAATGATTCTGAATAGAATTTAGTAGCAAAAAAATTACCGAAAACAACACTTAAACTTGGTAATCCGGTTTTATCAACAAAATCTGATACTTCTTTTGAATATGTTCCTAAATTATTAGCAATCAAGGAACAATCTTTTTTGATATCGTTAATAAAATCAAGGCCAGGTCCATTAAAGTAAATTCCTTTTCGTCCGTTTTTACTTCTAAATTTAACAGCGTAAACTTGGTAGAAACCTCTAAAGTGATTTAATTTGATTCGATCATAAAACTGCTTTGCAATATCAAGACGATATCTCCACCATTTATAATTGTTCATTTTCATATAATCCCAATCATATAGTGGATAACCCCATTTTTGTCCTTCTTTTCTAAAGTTGTCAGGCGGGAAACCAACTACATAAGTTGGAATGTTTCTTTTATCAATAACGAAAAGTTCTGGAGACATATACATTGAATCAGAATCATAACTTAAAAAGTGAGGAACTTCTCCAATTATGTCGATTCCTTTCTTTTTAGCGTAAGCGTGTAATTTCTTCCATTGCTTGATAAATAAAAAAGATATAAACATGAAATATTGAATATCATTTTCATATTTACTTGTATATTCTTCAGCGATTTCAGTCCCAAAGTATCGATCTTCAAGACGAAAATCAAACCAAGTTTTATCGTGATTTTTTGATTTTATTGTTTGAAAAAGAGCGTATTGATAACGATATTGATTATTTTGAAAATCTTTAAATTCAAGATTATTTTTATCAAAACGTTTAAAAGCTTGTCTTAAAATTGCAGTCTTACTAGCTTTAAGCTTAGCATAATCAACTTTTCTTGGGTTTGTACCAAAATCAACATCTTTAAAGTCACGACTTGTTAATAAACCATCTTTAATTAATTCATCAAAATCTATTAAAAGATAATTTAAACTAAACGCACTAGGAATATCATAGGGTGAATTACCATTTCCAATATCTTCAATTGGTAAAATTTCCCAATATGAAAAACCACAACTATTTAAAAAATCAATAAATTTATAAGCATTTTCACCTAATGTTCCAATTCCATACTTTCCAGGAAGAGAAGAAATATGTAATAAAACCCCACATTCTTTTTTATTCATACCTCAATCATTTTACCTACAAAAAAGTTTTTTTAATAGATAAAATAAACCTTTTTCTCATTCATATATAATCAAATTTCATAACGTTTATAATCATTTTTAATTTGCTTTTGCTTTTTCTATTCACTAACATATTAGATATGAAAAACTATTTAAAAAACCAAATTATTTATCAGGTTTACGTCAGAAATTTTACAAAAGAAGGGACTTTTAAAGGCTTATTGAATAAAATCGACTATATTAAGTCTTTAGGCGTCGATATCGTTTATCTACTTCCAATCTCACCAATTGGTAAGTTAAATCGTAAAGGAACTCTTGGTTCTCCTTATTCAATTGAGGATTATACAAAGATTAATCCTGAACTTGGAAATGAAGAAGATTTTAAAAAAGTCATCAAAGCATGTCACGATAGAAACATGAAAGTCATGATTGATATTGTCTATAATCACACTTCAAGAGATTCTTGGATTAAAGAAAACCATCCAGAATGGATGTTCCATGATAAGGAAGGAAAAATCTCAAATAAAGTTGCTGATTGGTCCGATGTTTATGACTTAGATTATAATCATCAAGAATTAATCGACTATCTTGTTGATGTTATTTATTATTACTCTTCACTTGGTGTTGATGGCTATCGTTTTGATGTTGCAAGTTTGATTAAAAAAGAATTTTTCATTGCTTTAAAGAAAATGTTAAACGAAAAATATCCTGAAACTATTTTACTTGCTGAAAGCGTCCATCCAGGTTTTGTTGATTCTTTAAGAGCGCAAAACTTTAATTGTTTAAGTGATGGCGAACTGATTGAATACGCTTTTGATTTACTCTATCCATATAATTCTTATGAAAATTTAAGAAATTATCTCGATACAAAAGATGAAAGATGGCTTGATTACTATAAATATTCATTACTTTTAGAAGATAGTATGACTCCTGCTGAAGCTTTAAGAATTAGAGGGCTTGAAAATCATGATCAAAGAAGACTTTATCAATTTTCTCATGATTTTACTCTTTTAAGAAACTTAGCATCTTTAGCTCCATTTATGAAAGGACCAATGTTTATTTATAATGGTTTAGAAACTAAAGCTGACCATCTTGAAAGCTTATTTGATAAAGATGATATGAGCTGGGAAATTGATGAAGATTGGTTTAATTTCATTAAAAAACTCATCGAATATAAAAAAGATAAGAAGAATTTAGAGTTAAATACAACTGCCCCACTTTTAACAAAAGGCGCAAATCTTGCTTTTAAAAACACTTATAAAGATGGCTCAACTAGTTTTGGATTATTTTCTCTTAGCGGAAAAGAAGAAGAAATCGAAGACCAAGCTTTAGAAAATGGTGAATATATCGATTATTTGACATACAAAACTTTTGTTATTAAAGAACACAAAATAATAGTTAAAGAACCATTATATTTATTTAAAAAATAATTATGCGCTTACGTATTTTTAGAGTTTCTTGTTTAATTCTTTATATTATTTAATATCGGTCGCACTTTTTATTTTATCGATAATATATACCAAAAGTGATTTTTATTTATTGCCAATAGGTTGTGCTCTTGAATGTATTCTAACTCTTGTTTTTGTTATATTTAGCATTAAAAACTTTAATAAAGAAAATTGTATGCTTGTTGATTTAGCATATAAAAAATATGACTATCAATAGAGTTGCTTTTACAGGTGCAATCATTCTTTTTGTAATTGGAATAGCTTGCTTAATAGGTGGTATTTTATTAGTTTCTTTAAATAGTGATTTAACTTTGGGCTTTGCCTTATTTGCTCTATCAAACTTTATAATATTTAATATAATTCTTTATTTTATTTACATGTATGTTGAGATTCATTATTAAGTAATAAAGATATGATTAAGAGCAGTCTCTCGACTGCTCTTTTTAATATTTAAGATTAGTTTTGCATGATTTTTAATTTAAAAACCTACTTTATTGTTTTTATAATACGAGCTGGATTACACGCAACAACAGTATTATCTGGTACATCTTTTGTAACAACGCTTCCTGCTCCTACCACTGCATTTTCACCAATTGTAACGCCCGGTAAAATAGCGCTTTTTGAGCCAATCCAAGCATAATCTTTAATAACTATCTTTTTGGGAATTAAATCATATCTTTCTTCTTTTTTAAGGCCATGATTTAAAGAAGCAAATATACATTCATGACCAATATTTACATAATTACCAATTTCAATTCCCCCTTGATCTTGAAAGGCGCATCCAGCATTAATAAAAACATGTTCTCCTATTTTTAAGTTCTTTCCAAAATCAATATAGATTGGTGGAAATAAAGAAAAGTTTTCATCTAACTTTTGACCAATAATTTCTTCCACGAGCTTAATTAGCTCTTTTTCATCATGATATTTAGTATTTATTTCAAAAGTTAATTTACGTGTTTCACTACTCACTTTGTGCATTAATGCTTTATATTCATTACCTTGTTTTAATGTTTTACCTTTATTTAAATAATCTAATAATTCTTTTAAACTTACTTCTTTTTCCATCTTTAATCTATCCTTTCTTTTATTACATCATCTTCTTTTATTTTTCCAATTAGTAATGATGAATCATCACTATGATTCCTATAATTACTTTTAACTTCTTCTTCATTAAAGTTAGCATAACAATACTTACAAAGTGAGAGACAAGAATTATATGCTCCTATATCCACTGTTTGAACACAATTGCAATTTTCATTATCACGATGTGTTCTTCTTTTAAATTTAACATTTTTATTTAGTTTACTCATTAATGAAGCAGCAAATTCTTTTGTTAAGCAGCTGCCTTTAGAAAAACCATATTCTGTTAAGTCTTCTTTTTCGCCACATGTAAATATATTTAGCTTATTTTCTTTAGCAATCTTAAAGAATTCTTCTCCAATTAACCTATAGTCTTCCTTTAAAAAGCTTTCTAAATGAAGATATTTTTCATTATTTTTTAAAACATTCTTGTATAAATCAATAAAGGAAATAACAACATTATCAGCGCTCC
>CALVLC010000036.1 GCA_944336335.1 uncultured Bacilli bacterium
AGAATATTGATAACAATTTCAACCTCAAGTATCAACTTCCGGCCCCAGAGTCGATTACGCTAAAAAACAATAATGTTCCAATTTTGCAATTAACAGATTTTGCCAAAGTTAATTTTTCTTTCATTTAAGATTTCTGCAATTTAGTTATATCAGATGTAACATTAATTCAAATAAATTGAAAATCTGATTTTGGTTTATATAATTTCAATCACTCAAATTAATCTTTTAAAAACTCTAAACAATAAAAACTAGAACAATAAAAAAATCTTTTTCAAAGGATTATATAATGTCTTTATGTCTTAAATACATCTCTATAGCTTTGGCTTTAATAAAACCAACTCTACAACTTCTTTGAATTTTAGCAAGATTCACATCTTCTTTCTTAACTCTCTTATTTTTAATATCTTCAATCAATAATTGAACAAGTTCGTCATCATCAAAAGTAAAAAGATCTTTATTTGCCAAGATATAGTCTTTTGCTGTTTTATAAACAAAATCATCTAAATCATCATCGTAAGCTTTAAGACATTTCAAAAAATCTTTTTCGATGTCAGTTGGAGCATTAATTTCAACTTCAATAATTTCATCATTTAGTTGAGCTTTGAAGGGTTTTCTCTCACTAAATGGTGTTTTAATAATTTTTTCTTGTTCTAAATAAGTATAAATTTCTCCTGCTTCAGTGAAACTAATATTATATGTTTTACGGATTTTACTTATGTTAAACTTTTCGCCTTTATTAACAATTCGATCGATGAGATCTTTAGTTATTTCCTTATCTTTCCATGAAAGTGCTTTTTCAACATAACTTATATAATCCTTCATCTTACCAACATATAAAGAATCTATAGTTGAACCATCTAGATTTAATAGGCATATCAAGTCATTATATTTTGATAAAGATAATGAAATTTTCATAATTAATAAAGCTCCTATCTTTTAATTAAATTATAAATGTTCTATTTTCTTTTTACATAGAAGTAAATTTTTGATTTAACGTTTTTTGACAACGAGGTCGGCGTATGAAAAAGAACAAGAAAATAGTCAAAAAAACAGTTATCTAGACTTTTATATATAAGTTAAGGATTTCGAAATATTTTTACTACCTCCTCGAATGTAAAAAACACACGTGCATTTGGTGCAAAACTAATAGCTAACTACTCGTTTGATCACTCGCAATTAGTAGATGTTGTCATCAAACTACCTTAAATAGTTTACAATAATGCCGAAAGAAATTGTTAAAACTTGTAAAAATTATTTTTTAAAAAGGTAATAAACTAAATAAACAGTTGAAGCAAGATAAACAATGATAGAAACAATAAGTACTATTAAATAAAATACAGTAAATAATTTTCCCAAAGTCAAGTTCTGAATATTAACATAAATAATGATTAAACAAAGGAATAAACTTAGCACGGATAATACGTGTCCACATAGAATTATTTTAACTTTTTCCATATATCAGCTCCTAAAATCCAGTAATGCCCCTATATCTATATAATTGTGTTTCTTGAAACCACCGAAGAAGCGGATAATCGCACACTAATCCAATCTCAATCAGTAAAATCAATTGACTCAAAAACACACTATAATACGAATAATTTTCCCTACATAATTTACCTTTTTTTACAATAGCACTTTTTAGTGGAAACAACAATAGAAGCTCCGTTGATCCTTCAGTTTATTCCATAATCATTGTTAAAAAAAACACAACTGACCTCCTGATAACTAAAATATTAAATTCCTCATTTTTAAATTACCTAAAATGATTCAATTTCATATATTTTTTTTGATAAATGGTTAAAAGTAACTTTCAATATTCCTTGACAAACACTGTCTAACAAATTTTCTTTAAATTTAAAAATGCTAAAAAGATTTCTGTTTATTAAATTAATTCAAAAATTCCAATCTTTTAATAATATGATTTTGGTAAGCAAGGTCTAACTCATTGAAATAACCACTCCAACCCCAAACTCGAACAATCAAGTTTTTATGATCCTCAGGATGCTTTTGAGCGTCAAGCAATACATCTCGATTGACTGCGTTTAATTGAAGTTGATGCCCTTTTAAAAGAATAAAAGTTTTAACTAAAGACGCAACTTTATCAATACCTTCTTGATTTCTAAAAAGAGTGTCATGAAATTCTAAAGTTAATGGTCCGCCATTACATGTTTTAGTTAAATCGGGTTTAGTGAAAGATTTTATAACACTTAAAACACCATCAAAATTTCTATTCAAAGATGGCGAATAGTTGGCACTAAATGATTCTTTTGCTTTTCTTCCATCACTCGTTGCACCTAAAGTTTCACTATACCAAACATAATACATGGCCGAACCTGTCCCTGCTCTAAAAATTCCGCCTCTTCCATTCTTATATTTAGAACATTCCTCAGAAAACTTATCTAAAAGTTTGCAACCAATATTATCAACAAAATCATCGTTATTTCCCATTTTCGGTGCAGAAACTAAGTATTTTCTTAATTTCTCATAACCTTCATAATCATTGTCAATTGCTTTTACAAGTTCTTCTTTATTAACAGTTTTGTCTTCAAAAACACATCTTTTAATAGCGGCTAAGCTATCAGCTGCAGTTGAAAGGCCGGCTCCGTGAAGACCAAAATTATTATATTTATTACCTTCTGAAATATCTTTTTTGTTCTCAACACAATTTTTCATTAATATTGATTGGAACGGAGAAGGAATGAGGAAAATATTTCTAGTTTTATCTATTAAACGTTTGATCTCTTTTTCTATTTCTTTGTTCACAAGCTTTTCAACTTCCTCATAAGTTGTAGCACTTAAAAATCCCTTTGAGTGAATTGCTTTATCGACACATTTTGGGAAAGCTAGTGCTTCAACATTAGGAATATCCATACCATATTTTGGAATGATAAATTCCCAGCATGCTGCGACAACATAATCTCTAGCATCTTCTTCCTTATACCCCATTTTAATAAGGGCAGGAATTACAACATCATCATTAGAATATTGAGGAAATCCTAAACCAACTTTTGTTAATTCTGTTCCTAATTTAAACCATTTAAAATCGGTATTTTTATCAACTCTTAAGTTAATTTTAGGATCAATCAATTTTAATTCTAAAGATGCTCTTAAGCACAGTTCAGTAAGTTCGTTAAAAGCAGATGTTCCATCTCTTTTTATACCACCTAAAACAAGAGATTGACCGTTATCACCTTGTTGTTCTCCAGGATAAAGATCTGTATCAAAATTAAGAGAAATAAACAATTCTTCAGTAATATTTAAAGCGTCTTCTTCATCGATTATTTTTAAATCAATGTCATGCTTATAATATTTATACATATATTGGTCAAATCGACCAATTGTATTGTGCTTATTTCCGTTTAACCATAACGTATAGTTAATAATTCTTAAAAATAAAGCTGCTTCATAATAATTTGTGGCTCCTTCATAAGGAATTTTTTTAAGAGCTATAGCCAAAACTTTGTTATCAGCTCTTTCAGCTTCTTTTTGATATTTTTCAATTAATGAATAAAGAGCTAAAATTGATTCTTCCATCGCTTTAAGCTCAATTTCCTCTTTATCAGTATTCTTTTCTTTAAGTTTTTCCCTTATTTCTGCAAGCCTTTTGTTAAAACCAACACTTATTGTATATTCATAATCACTAGAAATATTTGCAACTAAAGCATGATCAAAAAGAAGATAAGTTTTACTTAATTCTTCTTTTTCTTTTTCAGTCAAAATATCTGGAATATTTTTAACTGTTCTCATAAATCCAATGTGATCTTCTGGAAAAATAATAGGTTTTTCAAGCTCAACCATTTTCTTTAATCGATCACTAACTCTTAAAGGAAGTGGAACGTTATTTTTTTCATACTCTAAAGAATCATCAAATGATATATCACTTCTTAAATTACGATATTCTCTTTTCTTTAATCTTTCATAAATTTTGCTAATTCTTTCGTTCATAACTATCACCTATAACACTCTTACTTCAATATCATTCGCTTTAAATAAATCTAAATGTGGGTTTGACTCCATATTTTCATCATACATCGGTTCAAACTTTAAACCGGCTAATTTATATTTACTACCTGCATATTTGTTATATGGAAGTAGTTCTACTCTAACTAAATCTTTAGCTCCTTTAATTTTGTTTATGATTTCTTTTAAATTTTCTTTTGTATCAATTACACCTGGGATTAAAGGAACTCTAATTATAAACTTCGTTTTTGAATTTTTAAGAATCTCCAGATTTTTAAAAATTAAACTGTTGTCAATCCCTTCAAACTTTTTGGCTTGCTCTTCGTCCATCACTTTCATATCAAATAAAACTAAATCAATATTGTCGATAATTTCTTTAAATTTTTGAGAATTTCCATATCCAGAAGTTTGAAGAGCAATATGAGTTTTTCCTTTTAGACATTTAACAAGTTCTAGCGTTTCGTCAACTTGAAAAAGTGGTTCACCTCCACTAATAGTAATTCCACCGTTATTAATCTTTAATATATCAGCATTCTTTAGAAGCTTGCTTACTAATTCACTTACTTCATAATCTATTGCTGACATTCTTATTAAATCACGAGGACAGACATCAACACATTTTGCGCATCCAATACACTTCTTTCTATTGTATTCGCAAATTTCAATGCATCTGCCACAATTTAGACATCTATTAGGACTCCTTAATGAAACATTTCCAAATCTTTTCCCTTCAGGAGAATGGCACCAATTGCAATTTAAAGGACAACCTTTAAGAAAAACAGTTGTTCTTATTCCAGGCCCATCGTAAACACTAAACTCTTCTATTGAAAAAACTCTAATTTTCATTTTTAGCTATATATATCTTTAATATTTGAGTTTGAAAAAAGCAGTAAATTTGCAATTTAATATTGCAAATCACTGCTTTTTTTCTTAAAAATTTCTATTCAGCTTCTTTAATCCAAACAACCATTTTTTGTTCTTGTGGATCTCTATTTCCTCTCAAATAGAATGGGATTAAAGTTAATTCTCTAACTCTTCCATCTTTATTTCCATTAACTTTTAAGATGTTTGTTGGAATAGCGTAAGAGGTCTCTTCATCAATTTTTCTAACAAAAGTTGTTTCATCAAGTTCCACTCTTACTTCTTCAGTTTTGGTGATAGTAATTGTATCATCATCGATAAAGTTTTTGTTGTCAATTCTTTCAGCACAATAAACTAATGGTCCATATTTGAAAGCAACTCTACCTTGATTTTCTTCTTCATAGTCTTGATACATTCTCATTACTTGTCTATCAAAAGTAATTTCAACTTCATGTTTACCAGAAGCAAGTTCAAAGTTAATGTATCCGTCTTCACTAACATTAAATGTATAAGTCAATCCATCAACTTTAATGTCAGCTTTTGTGGACCATGATGGCATTCTAACTTTTAAGTTATATTTGCCTTCACTTCTGCTTTCAAATTTCATAACGTTTCCTGTTGGAACATCAGAATATTGAATTAATTGAACCTTTGTATTTCCAACTTTTGAATCAAATGTTGAAGAAACATATTGATTTATAAATAATGTGTCTTCGCTCTTAGCATAAATAATTTCTGGTAACTCAGAATAATATTTTAAGAACATTGGAACACAACATGGAGTGACATTTGAGAATTGTGGTCTAACATAGTTGTCTGAAATCATTGGGTTTGTATAATAGAAACTATTTCCATCTAAACCTAAGCAACCAAGAATGCCATTGTACATTTCAAGTTCAACTTGATCAGCATATTTTGCATCGCCAAAAATGTTAAACATATTTTGACTATAGAAAGCCATACCAACAGAAGCACATGTTTCACAATATCCATCATGCGGTAATTGATTTGTTCCACCATAAGCTTCATCACCATTCTTTGTTGAACCAGTTCCGCCTGTAATATACATTTGTGAATTTACAATGTTATTCCAAATTGAATAAGCAGCTTCAGCAAATGAAAAGTTTTCTTCTTTGTTTGCTAAATATGCCATGCCATTGTACCAAAGATTTGCTCTAACTGCGTGTCCTTGAGCTTCTGTAATTTCTCTATAATCTTGATTATCTTGAGCATAAGCACCATTTGAAGTATTGTTATATCTACCCTCTGTGTGACCTCTTTCAGTAATCCAAGAACAAGCGATGTCATTATATTTATCAAATCTGATATCTAAAGAATAATATCTATCTGATGGGCTGACTCCTTCAAGATTAGAATATTTTTTCTCCATATATTCTACTAATTCTGGATTTTCTTTATATAAGAGATAAAGATTTTCCATGGCTTCTTCTGGGAGTTCATGAGGTGGAACAACCATATAACCTTGGAAACCATCTCTTCCATAAATATAGTCAACAATAAATTCAGCAAAACGAGTTGCAGCAAATAATAATCTTGTATCGCCAGTGGCTCTATACCAATAAGTTGCAGCTTCAGCTAAACAACCAAAGTTATATAAGTCATGGTGCCATCTTCCAGCTGCTTCAGTTTCATCACAAACATAATCATACTTTAATATATTATATGTTGAGAAGTAGCCATCAACTGGTTTCCCTCTTCCATCTTTTGCTGTAGTTTTCTTACTTGCTTCAAAGATTTGTTCAATATATTTATCAACTCTTTCTTGTAATTGATAAGCACTACCAGATAATTTGCTATCATCTTTATTTGTATAAATAAATGCAGCAGCTGCTCTAATACCTTCATAGATTAAACCTTCTCTCCAAGGTTCATCAATCCATGTCCATGTTGTATTATTAACGTTAGTTGCATCATCTGGTCTTCTAACTTGTCCAGCATGATCAGATAAATTTCCTAAAATATGTTTTTCACCTTTTGCAACGCGATCAAAGTTATCAAAAGAATTTGATAGTTCGAACATATCAAACATAAAGTTTACTGTATGAGTTGAATATTGTTCATACATGTTTGACCAGAAGCCATCGTTTAACTTGACTTCATTTGAAGTTGTTCTTTGAATTTCGTTGAAATCGTATTGCATTTTTTCTCCTTTTATTGTGTATGTTCTACTATTTTTTCCGCTTCCAACAACAACTTCAAAATGATTGGCGCCAACTTCATTTACAGTTGCTGTATCATCAGAATAATATGTCTCAAAAGCTATGCTCTCTTTTTTGATATCTTCTTCTAATAATAACGGATAAGAATATGTTGTTGGCGAGAACCCTTTTACTGTTTCACCATTAATTGTGAGATCACTTAATGCATTTTCATGTAAATATTCTAATCCCCATTTGCTCTCTAAATAAGCTTCAACAGTTTGATATTCTCCATCTGTTAGACCCCTGTTAAATACAAGAATTTCCCCTAAATCTCCAGTAAAAGAATCGTTTTCTGCGCTTCCTCCAAGAGAAACAGGAGCTTCAATATCAGGTGTTTTTGTTGAGCCTTTAAATGATGATTCAATTGTGCCATTGACACCTACATCAGCGTCTTCGCCACTCTTTCTTCCAGAAATAATTACTGGTGATTCATAATCAAATGATACTTTTGCTTGATAATAACTACCTTCTTTAACAGCATCGGCCCAGCCATAATTTAGTTGACTACCTTCAATGTTGAAGAACCGTTCATGATTCCATGGTGAACCATTTGTTAAGTGCGAGAAAATATCGGCATGATCATAAAGTTCATCAAACTTAGCAACAACAAATATGGTCATATCGTCTAAATTGAATCCAGTATCAGCACCTACTTGCATATAAGAATTTCTTGAAAATCTTACTGCAGGTTTCCCGTTTAGTTCACTTGATTTAACAAAACTTGGTTGACGTGCCGAATTATCTTGAGCCGCATCACCGTTTCCTTCAAGAGTATATGGTGCTAAGTTTTCTAATGTTGAAACTTTACTTCCATCTTCTAAATCTAATGTAGAAGCATCAAATCTAACCTCTAACCCATCAATTGTTGACAAAACGTCTTCATTTACTGTTTCTGCCTTTGTTTCTTTGCTACTAAATGGAGCTAAACTATTAACAGAACTTAGAATTGTTGATGCCGATATAACCATCAACGTACAAATTTTTTTAATCATATTAATTACGTCTCCAAAAATTATTTTGTTTTAAGAAATAGTTCAAGAGAATTTGAATAAATTGATCTCATTTTAGTAGGTGTCATTTTATAAAATTCTTTGAACTGCCTCATAAAATATTCAGCCGAACTATAATTCAAACTTATTGCAATTGATTCAATAGTATCATCGCTATTTAAAAGCATCTTTTTTGCTTCTTCCATTTTCATTTTTAAAATATATTTTAATGGAGAAATGCCAAGATATTCTTTAAAAAGCATATAAATATACTTCTCACTGTATCCAAATTTTTCTGCTAAATCTGCGATTTTAATATCTGCATGTTGAAAGTTGTTATCAATATAACTAACCATCGCATTAAATCTTTTATTTTTAAATGCTGGAACATTGATATTATTTTCTAGGGAGAATTCTTCAATTATTGTAGTTAATAATAAGTCTCTAATTCTCTTTGTATCTTTATTCTTATAGTCATATTGTTCAAGTTGATATGACAAAGTCAAAATATATTCAGGGAAGTTTGTTGAAAACTTGATTGGTAATATATAGTGATTGCCTTTCTTTCTATATTTTTCAACTTCATCTTCTTCAACAATTTTAGAATCAGCAGGTAAATAGAAATGATGCCAATGAAGAACGCAATCTGTTGCCTTAAGTCCATAATGTTTTATTCCTCCAGGAAGAAGAAATAAATCGTTTTTCTTTAAGCAATAATCTTCAAGATGATGGATTAATATTTCGCCGCTCACAATAAACATAAGCTCAGTTTCATTCATAGTTCTTGTTTCATGAACGTGATGCTTATTGTGTGCAATTCCGCTTTGCACGTGCTCAATTAATCCATTTTTCTTAAAGACAATATATTTCATATTTTATAATTAATGTTTTTTACGAATTACAAAGTAATAAACAAGTCCACCAATAAGGCCAACACCAGCAACGCCACCAACTACGCCACCAACAATAGCTCCAACATTAAAAGGATCATCTTCTGGAACTATTGGTTCATTAGGATCTGTAGGATCACTTGGATCAGTGCCTTCTTCTCCCCAAACAGCATATAAAGTTACATTTCCTTCAGGAATAAATGTATCTTTATCATCATAGACTACTTCACCATCTTTTGATGTAGCCCAACCTTTAAATTCAAGTTCGCCATTTTCAAATCCAACTTCTGGAAGAGTGACATAGGCTAAGGCATCTGTTGTAATGCTATCCATTGTACCAGTTCCACCGTTAGCATCAAAACTTACTGTATATGTATTGATTTGCCAAACTGCATATAAAGTAACATCTTCATAATCATTGATTGAACTTACTGTAGCTTTGTCTTCATAAGCAACTGTTCCTTCTGAAGTTAAACTCCAACCATCAAATGTGTAGTGTTCTCTTGTAAATGTATTTGCTGGTAAAGTAACGTCTGTTCCATATGTTGCAGTGATTGCGTCAAGCGTTCCTTCTCCACCATTTGCATCAAAACTGATTGTGTAGTCTTTTGCTTCCCATTGAGCATAGAAAGTTGTATTACCAGAAATATTTTCAATTGTTGCACCATCTTCATAAGATGTCCCTGTTCCATCAGGTTTGGTATTCCAACCAACAAATTCATGACCTAATTTTGTGAATGTATTTTTAGGTAAGGTTAATGTTGGATTGTTCTTTTCAACATAAATTTGAATTGTTTCGCCGTTTCCAGTATTTGCATCAAGAGAAATTTCAAATGTATCTAAAGTCCAAATTGCATAGAGTTCAACTGGTTCTGTTGTAGAAATTTCACTACCAATTGCGTATGAAGTTCCTGTTCCATCAGCTTTTGTATTCCATGATGATAAGACATAACCTTCTCTTGTGAATGTGTCACCTTTTAATGTTAATGAATCAGCTGTAACAAATGGTTCAACAACATTATCAGTATCATAATTAGAGTGAAGTTTTACTGACTTAATTTCATCTCCAATGAAATCTTTGATATTGCTTGTATCAGCGGCTTTGGAGTAAACACGAATATTATCAAAATACGCGTTAATGAAATTGTCGCCTTCGTGAGAATTTGTTCCGAGCAAAATATTACCTTCATTACTCTTTGCAAGATCATGTAGGAAAGTTTCACAACGTGGTTGATTATCTCCGATTGTTATTTCACTCATCAATTCACCATCAACATAAATAGCAATTTTATTGTCATCAAATGTTGTTGTAAAATTAATCCACTTGTGGTTTGTAAAATGGAAACCATTGTCACCGAGAAGTTGATTTTCGCCATTATTTACATAAGAAACTTCAAAAAGTTTTTGTTCATTTCTTGGACAATAAACCATATAAGTAAGTCTTTTATCAATTGTAGCATATAAATCAATAAATCTATCCCAATCTGATGAGTCAGAACTTTGTAAATTTATATCAAATGAAATTGTATATTCACTAAAGCCAGAAATGAAATTTGGATTTACGTCTTCTGTAAAACCTCTATCTGGATTTGCAGATTTTCCAGTTAAAGCTAATGCTGCACCATCTTGAATTGTTACATAACCATTATCAGAAACACTATCTTTTACGAAATGATGTTTTGTATTGTCTGGATCTTTATAAATACCTAAATCATAATCTCTTACATTATTGCTAAGATATGTTTCTTCACTATCAAATGTCCATTCATCTGTTAAGAAGTCACTTGCAGTGAAATTATAAAGAGTTTCAATTGAAGCTTCATCTAAAGCTTCGCTATAAATTCTAAAATCAGCAATTTGACCTTTGTAATCGTTATGAGGACCTTCATCGTGATATCCACTATAAGAAGATTGACCTAAGTAGAAATGCGCTGTTTCACTTGCATATTGACTTGGAGAAAAACTTGGATCTAATTCTTGTGTTAAAACTAAATCACCGTTCTCATAGACATTAAATTCATGATTTGCGCCATCAATAACATATGTCATGTGATACCAAGCATCATAAACTGGTGCGACGCCTGTGTTAAGGTTAATACCACTTGGATTCCCAGCGCAAAAAATATAATCGTTATTATGAAAAGATGCATAAGGATCACTTCTGAAAGCGACATCATTTTCAGGTGAATAAATACCAATTTCACCTAAATATGATTCAACACCTGATGGCAAATAATACCAGCCAGAAATACTAACAACATCTTGCCCTTCAAAAATGTCAGTTGGTAATTCTAAATAATTTACTTTTTGAGTTCCACCAGGTAAATTAATACCTTTTTTACCTTGAGGACCATCAACTGATGTAATTGTATTGCCATTTTGTAAAATAGCATCAGCAAATGCTGTTCCACTTGTGTTCTTTCCTAAATTATTAATGTCTGAAAAATCCAAAGCATAAAGCAAATTGCTTGAAGAATTTTCGCTAAATACATCAGGATTATCGAACGACGTACAAAATAAGCCGCCCGTTAAGAGTGTAGCCGACAAAAGCAGACATTTTCCGTGTCTAAACATTTTTTGTTTCATGTTTTTTGTTCCTTCCTTTTTTAATATTCTAAAAATTAATAATTAGGAAATTTATGCACTAAAAGTAATATTTTATGTATAAAAGTACGATTTGATTAAAGTTTTAAATCTAGGACTTTTCTATTTTCTAGATAGTCAAAAAAAGACCTTAGTTCAAATTAAACTAAGATCTTTTTTCTATATTATCTTTCTTTTTTATCTACGATATTCAAATTGTCTTCTGAAATACGATAAATTGCCTTCATCATCTTCGTAATACCACATTTCTCCAAATGAAGAATCACTAATATTAGAAGGATATTCTTCGGTAGGCAAAGAACCAATTCTTGTTAATTCAACTGGTTGATAGTTTGCATCAACTGCTGTAATAGCTGGTGCATCATTTAGTTGACTAATTGATGAAAAACTATAAGTCGTTGAACCTTCAAAAACAATTCCAGTCGAATTAGCTTTTTTAGCCATTGGTGTCATTGAAATATCATCAATCCAAACAGTGGATGGAGCATCGTCAACTTCTGTAAATCTTCCAAGAGTTAAACCTAATTTGACACTAGAGTAATTTTCATCAGAAGTATAATAGAATTTAAGTTCTGTGTATTCATTAGTCCCAGTTGGAAGTCCAACAGAGTTAGGCATACTAGATTCAATTACTTTGTAGCCTTGACTTGGGACTTCTACTGTGCAGCCAATGTTTCGTCCAGTTGTTGATTTAGCTTTGAAACTAATTTCATAAGTAACACCTTTTTTAACATCAAGTCCATTATATTCAACTTGATTAAGCCAATACGTGTTACCACTATTTGTAATATTGATTCTCATAGCTTTATTAATGCTATCATAATCAAAATTCATGACACTTCCGTTATTTCCATTTCCTGACCAACCTTGAATTCCGTTATCAAAACTTCCATCAGGTATGTAGCACCCTTGAACTACACGAACAGTTCTTAATTGGGTTCCTGTATTTTTTTCATCAACAACGGTATCTCCATCATAAGCTTTGAAAAAGACAACATAAGATCCTTCTTTTGTTAGATCGATTTCATCGCTCATTTCTTCATCAAGTTTTACAACTAAATCTTTACCTTCATTATCTTTAGCAGAAACTCCTTGAGTTAAATCTGGAAGAGTTGTTCCCATATTAACTTCAATGTCTTCTAAACCTTTCCAAATTGCGTAACGTTCTTCCTTTTCTTCTGTTGGATTTTCAGGTGTTCCACAGGAAAATAAACTTACGCCAAGTCCTAAAGTTAATGTTGAAAGTAAACTCAAAGTTAAAAATCTTTTTTTCATGATATTTACCTACAATTTCATTATTTAACGTTCCATGTGTTGGTGATGACATTTAAATCTTTATCTAATCTGACGAAGCTTCTAGCATCCTCAACATGTGGATTTTCAACGTATGATTCTGGATATTCTGTCCATTGACCCCAGTGATGACCGTTTTCGTCATCACATTCAACATTTGCTGCAACGCCAATTATAGAATTTTCGTCAACTGAAGTTCCAGAATCTTTACCTAATAACTCATAAGGAATAAATGTGATAGATTTACTTCCTTTAGTATGGAATTTAAGACCAGATTCTGTCATTAAAGCAGCATAATCTTTATCCTGTGTATTAACATCACTACTATGATTAACGAAATATTTATAGCCCCATCTACCTTGAATGTTTGCCCAACGTGTACATCTGTTATCAATTCCGTTTCTATTAAAGTCTTCTTCGTTTTGTGCAACATCAATAAAGACATTTAAAATGCTAGATGGTTTAATTCCTTGTAATTCTTGATTTTCGCTTTCAGTGATAATAAAGATACCTTCACTATTTTTACCAATTGACAATTTATAGCGGAAATCAGTATATCCTTCACCAACAACACCTAAAACTTCACTTTGTTTAGTGATTTGGGCTTCTAATTCATCAAAAGCTGATGGGTTATTTGAAGTATCAAGATAGAAAGTTCCATCTAAACCACATCTTGTATATGTGAATTGATTATCATATTCACTGTTTACACCTGATGGGTTAGTATTTGCTTTTGCTCCACTTTCTTCATGAGTAAATGTCATAAATCCAAATACTTCATTTCTTTCAATTCTTAAGAACTCATAAGGAAGTTTAACTGATAAATGATATTCGCCATCAACTTCTTTTAATGATGCAATTGCTTCACCTGGTCCAAACTCTGTGCCTTGATAAGTTTCAAAACGAACTGTGCCATCACCATTTAATGTAAAGTTGCAATCTCTAGGATCTTGTCTACCATTATCAGAATGAAGTAAAGTATCGCCAAAATCTAAGAATGTTTCATATCTAAAACCATTAATTTCTTGAGGATTAAAGTTACTAACGAAATCAAAAGTTAAAGCGCTTTCTTCTCTATATACATAAAGGCTTGTTGATCTTGAATCAGTCTTATAAATTTCATATCCATTACTTTCATGAACAAGATAAATATCACCTAAACTGACATTATTATCTGCATCCATGACATCATCCATAATGTCTTGAATTGAAACAACATATTCACAAGATTCATATCCTTCTTTTGCAATTTGAAGAGTAATGTCACCTTTAAAAGTAAGATTCTCAAAAATAAATGAGCCATCTTCTAAAGTGTTAACTGTTGTTTCTCCAATTGTAACACTAACTTCATTTAAAGCGCCATTTACGCCAATGATTTTTCCACTTACATTCTTAGTAAATTCGCTTTCTTCTTCTTTTAATAGAACAATGTCTTTTGTAGGGTTTTCACTTGAAAGTAAGCTAGAAATATTTTCTGTTTGAGAAATATATCCATCTTTTTCAAAGCTTATTTCACCATTTTCTGTTCCATCAAAATTAATTGAATAAGCACCTTCTTCATTAGTTGTTGTGCTCTTTTCTCCATATCTAACAGTGACATCACTAATTGGAGCATTATTAGAATCAGTTACTTTACCAGTAATTGTTCCTTCTTTAACTTCAACTTCAAAAGAATCTGACTTAGATGGATCTTTTGTTGAAGTTGCAGTTATTGTGGCTTTACCAACTTTGAGTGGTTTTAATAAACCATTTTCAACAGTTGCTATTGTTTCATCTGAACTTGACCAAGTTACACTTTGTTCAGCAGTTTCTGGAGTAACTTTAGCTGATAATTGAACTCCGTTTGATAAGGCTGTTAATTCACTTTGTTTATTCAAAATCTCAACAGAACCTACTTGAAATTCAGGAGAATTTTGTCCCCAAGTATTTGGAATAACTTTTAAATCTTTATCAAGTCTAACAAAACTTGCTGGCTCTTCAACATGAGGTTCATTAACGTAACCTCCAACATATGGAGCTTGCCACTTGTTCCAATTACCAGCACCTTGTTCAATATTTGCAGCAATGCCAAAAGCAGAATCCTTGTTAAGTCCTTCACCTAAAACTTCATATGGAATATAAACAATTGTCTTTCCTTTAGTTGATTCGTGTTTTACGCCAAGGTTGATTAAATCATTGTTTTCTACCTTGTTATCAAAAACTGCATTAGGTCCTTTAACGTCGTATTTAACTAACCATTTTCCACTTTCTAACGCAAAATGTTTAACTTTACTATCGGTTTCTCTATCGAAATTATCTTGATTTTGTTCAGTATCAATAAAGAAATGATAATAAGTAACATCTTGAATAAATGGGTTAGTTTTATCGTCTTTATCAGCAATGATGTATAAACCAGTATCACTCTTACCCATTGAGATCGAGTAAGTATAATTTCCATCTGTTCCAACGTGGCCTAAAACTTCACTTTTTGTAGTAATTTCTTTTTCAAGGACATTATTATTTACATTGCTTTGATAAATTGTTCCATCCATTGCAACGCGTGGATATGTATAGGTGTTATACCATTCTACATTATAGCCAGCAGGATTTTTCATATTGTAATCTGCTTCGCTTGGATAATGGTCAATTACATGGAAACCAAAAATTTCTTCACTTCCTGCTTTTAAATATGAGTAAGGGAAAGTAACTTCAACTACTGAAGTATTTGTTTCAAGATTTTCAGTATATAAATGAGTTGGCGTTCCTTCTCCAAAGCTTCCTGAATAATGAGTTGCTGAATCAAAACCTTTACTAGAAATACAGAATAAACTATCTCTATTATCTAAATGATCGTGATCAGAAGGTGAAGTTTCTCCAAAATCAAGGAAGAGCTCGAAATAAAAACTTGTTTCAGAAAGTTTAAAGTCACTTGTAAATTTAAATGTAACATCTTCTAAACCTCTATAAATGTTAACTTCACTATGACGTGTCCCATCTTCTGATGCGTAAACATCATATGCTTCTGTTTCATTTTTTAAATCAATAGTTCCTAAATCTAAAGTTCTATTTCCAGCAAGAATTTGCGCTAAAAAGTCTTCAAGTTTATATGTTTTACTAGCGACAAGGAAATTTTCTTTTGAAGCAGTTAAAACAAATTCAGAACCGATTTCAATATTTTCGATCTTAAATGAACCATCTTCTAATGTAGTTACTGTTGTATCATTAACTTTGATTTCAGCACCACCGATTTCAGGATCATTAATGTTACCAACTTTTCCTGTTAAAGTTACACTAACTTTTTCATCAAGTGCATATAAAGTGACTGCTTGTTCAATTGAACCATCAGAAGTTTTAATTTCTTCTGTTAAATCAAAAGTACGGGAAGCATAACCATCTTTGCTTGCTTCTAAAATAAAATTATTTTCAGTGCCATCAAGTGTTAATGAATATTTTCCATCACTTCCAGAAGTTGCACTTCTCCCACCAATTGAAAGAGTAACTCCGCTAATAGCTTCACCATTTAATCCAGTTACAGTTCCACTTAAAACTGTTCCAGTAACTTCTAAAACAAAACTATCTTTTTTACTTGTATCAACGGTTGATGTTGCAGTAATTGTTGTTTTACCAATTCCTTTTACAGACAATGTACCATCTGCACTAACTGTAGCAACTTTTTCATCACTACTAGTCCAAGTAACATCTTGTTTAGCATTAGTTGGATTAACAAGTGCTTCAAGTTTCACATCTGCACTTCCAATTCTTAAAGAAGTATATTTTTTAGTAATAACGACTGATTCAATGGTATTAGTTTCACCTTGGTTTTGCGATTCATTGCCACAACCTGCAAGAGAAACTAAAGAAATTCCACTAAGAAGTAAACACGAACTTAAAATTAGAATTTTTCTTCTTTTCATAATCCTTCTATCCTTTCAAATTATTTAATATAGATTTTTATTATATTTTCTTGGTCTAACCCACTTGATACATCAACACTTAAAACATCACTATCTCTAGATCCGCCTTCTGTTGAGAATGGGAAACCATTATCTTTTTGAATTATATTTGCTGAAACTAAGCTGTCGTTTACAGTAACTTTTTTGATGTTTGCAAAATCGCCAACTTGATGAATTCTAAAGTTCATTTCTCTCTTTGAGAATGCATCGCCTCCATCAAATTCACCTTCACTCTTACCAACTTTAACTACAAAACAGCCTTCTTCTTCATCAAAATAAGATTCATAAGGAGTTTTACGGTTTTGTCCGTATTTATAAGCTGTTGTTTCTGTGTCATCTTCATAAAGATAGCTTGAAGAACTTCCAGTTTTACTTGGATAAACATCATATGTGATCTGGCTCCAATCAAATTTAGAAGTGTTATCTTGATAGTCAAGTAATGGAGTTACACTACCTAATTTCACAAAAATAGGGCTTTCTTCTAAGGTAAACTTCTCAATATATGATTTTTTACCTTCATAAACTTCTCCGCTAAAAACGTTTAACCATTCGCCTTCTGGTAAATAGAAACTCTTTGTATCTAAACCACTTGTATTTTTATAATTCAAAGTTAAATAAGCATTACCAGAACCTTCATAATATTCAACTCTAATGTTATAAGATTTATTAGCTTTTAAGTCTCCAATTTCATAGGTGACGCTATCATTTGCCATCCATTTATCTAAAACTAATTCGTCATCGATATAAACTCTAACACCATCATCAACAGTCAAAGCAAAAGATGTATCTTGAGTTGGAGTAATTTTAGCTTCAAATTTTCCAGAGAAATTATCAGCATTTACTCCGGCAATTGGAGAAGATGAACCCCATTGGAAATCAAAAGTATTATATTCCATTGTTGCAGCAGGTTCGCCATCTAAACTTGTATTGTTGTAATAAGTTGCTTTAACAGTTCCATCAATCCAATCAACAGGAATTGAATTATAAATATCATCTGTAATTGGAGCAAAAAGAATATTATCCCCTAATGTCCATTCATCATATCTAGCAGCATTTTTATCATCAGCCCAATTAAATTCAAGAGATCTTACTAATGGTAAACCAGTATCCCAGTTTTCATAAGCAAGTTGATAGAAAAGACCAAGAAGTCTATATCTCATCTTCATGTATTCTCTTGAAATATTTAAAGCTTCTTCTCCATATAACCATGGTTGTCTATATCTTTGATTATATTTCGATGAATGAGGTCTAAAAATAGGCGTTAAAGCACCATATTGAATCCATCTTGTGTAAAGTTCGTTTGATGGATTTCCTTGGTGTCCTCCAAGATCGCTATTAAGATATGCAATATCATTGATTCCACCTTTAATCATGTTTGCTACTTCTTGAGCAAGAGAATATGCAGGTGAATAAATATCACCAGTCCAGGTCATAGAGTAGCGATGAGATGCAGTATTTTTAATATCTCTATATGCACCATGATAAATATCATCAGCATTAGCCATAATAATTGGTCTTCTATAAATCTGTTCACTTCCGGCTAACTCTTGGAAAGCATGTTCAGTAACATCATGGAAAAGATACATGCCCCAAGTTTCAGGATTAATTGAAGAAATTGGAGTATCCAAAGCAACGGACCGGTTACGATCATACCACCAATAATCTAAACCCATCTTTAAATATTTAGTTAAATTATCTTCTCTATATTTAACATCGATTGGATCGAGTAAAGATGAAGATCCTTCAGCAGGTTCTGGGTGATCATTAAACATAATGTCAATGCCAAGTTCTTCACAATCAGTCAAAAAGCCTTCCATATCTGGGAATAAATCGGTATTAACATCATAGCCAATACCATCTGCACCATACGATCTTCTCCAGTCAGTATCGATGACCATATTATCTAAAGGAAGGTCATATTTATCATATTGAGCAATTTCTTCTAAAGCTGTTTTATCTGAATATGCGTAATACTTTGAATCCCAAACACCTAAAGTTTGAAGTCTTACCATTTCGGCTTTTCCAGTAAGATTTGTGTAAAGTTTTCTTAACTTGCGTCCATCTTTTAAAGGTGTAACAACATAAACATCTCTAACATCATCTTCAATAACATAATCACTTAATTCATCTGCATCACTTCGATATGTATAACCACCATCTGGAATTAAAATACGAGGCGAATCAGCAATGGCGAAGGCATTTGGTGTCGCTCTAGGTGATGGTAATTCACCACTATTGGCAATGTCTTTATACTCGTAAATTTTTGTTTGTTTATAAGTGATATAAATTCCTTCTAAAGTACCCGCACTTGGTACATAGATTTCAGTATCGCCTAAATCAATTACATGATAGCCATCTTTATCTTCCTCTGTGAAAACTGCACCTTTATAATCATCACGGTTTGGAATAAAGAATGTGTTTTCATCTTCAAATCCACCTTTATATTTTTCTTCAAATCTAAAGGTATTTTCATCAAGAATTTGAACTCTAACGTCTCCAACAATAATGTTTCCAATTGATGGATTTTGTGGCTTGTTATTGTCATCATTATTTACAGGTGTTCCTCCACAGGAAGAAAGTAAAAAACAAGAGATAATAAAGCCAACCGATAAGAACTTATGCTTCATAAATTTCTCCTCTATATATAAGTTAATTATGAAACATTACCGGTAATGTATAAAGAGGAATTTTACTTTAATTTTAATGTAAATGTTAGCAAATTTTTACATCAAAAATCTTCGTTTTTGTCGATAAATTACGTGTATTTTTAAGATCTTGAATCACTTCTAAAACATAATTACACATCATGTCAGTTGGAGCCTTTACGCTTTTTATATGTTTACAAAGTGAAATATAACTTGACACACCATCAAAACCATAAATTGTGTAATTTTTATAACCAGCTTTTTTAAGTTTTGTAATCACTTCATTTGCAATCATATCGCAATAAGCGAATATAAAATCATATTCTTTATTTAAAATTATACTTAAGTAATCGAAGTCATTGTTGTAACCAATGACAAGTTTATCTACATTTAAATTGTTTTTGTTTAATATCGAAGTAAAACCTTCTTCTCTTCTTTGGCTTGCTTCGACATCTTCCCAAGTGATATAGCAAACTTTTTTACGTTCGAGTTTTAGACATTCTTTGGCAATCAATTCTCCGCCCATTTTATCATCACTATAAACTGAGCAAATTCCAGGATAACGGCTTTGCAACCCATATAATATAACTGGAAAATTATTATTTTGAATGAAGTTATAGGTTTCTAAAGTTAAATCTTGAAAAGATATAACAGCCTGTACTTGATAATTTAAGAGGGTTTTTAAAACCTCAAAATCTAAATAACCAGAATCAGTCAAAATTGTAATTGGCATATAACCAGCTGCTTTTAAAACTTTAATTAGTCGATCGATATTAATTGAATAGTAAGGATTTAAAAGATCACAAGTTATTATCCCGATAAATTTAGAAATATTTTGTCTTAATAAGATTGAGGTATTGTTAGGAATGTAGTTCATTTCTTTTGCTTTAAGTCGAACCTTTTCCTTTAATGACTCACTGATATCAGAACAATCCCTTAAAGCACGTGAAACAGTATTTTTGCTTACTCCAAGTTCTTTTCCAATGTCTTCTAGACAAACTCTTTTGTTTTCCATATATGTTATTCTAACATTAAAATTTAATATAACTAGCCTTATTTAATTAAAGGAAGTTGCTAGTAAACTCTATTTAAATTCATTATAGAACCAATAAAAACCTATCTTTATAGATACTTTTCAATATAAGAATGGACTGCAGCGGCTCCTGAATAAACTTCATTTATTTTAGCTTCACTTATTTTAAATAACATTGGAGTTCCGATTAAGTAAACTTCTTTAATATCGCTCACCCCAATCATTTCTTTGTTCATCTCAGCGATATCGTCTTTAGTAAAATTTTCTTTTACTTTCTTAAACTTTGTAAACTCTTCTTCAGATAAATTTTGAGCGCCTAAAGTGTAGACTTTGTATTCTGAATTTTCTATAAAAGTTGAAATATCGCCTTTCATTTGAGTGCACAGATTGCAAAACAAACTATAATAATAAATATAATAAGTTTCTTCCTTCTGAGTGAAAAACCCTGCAGAATCGATATTATTTTCTCCATTAAAAAAGGATTTATCAAACCAATTTACTTTTTCTTTTGCACATGAAGTCATTGTTAAAACAGCCCCTAAAAGTAAAATTCGTTTCGTAAATCCCTTAATGCTTAGCACTACTTTTTTCCTCTTTTTCCATTTCTTCATAGTTTTCATATATTGTAGAAGTCGCTTTATCTACGCATATTTCATTTGAAGAAATATCAATTAAACTTCTTCGATCCTTATTAACAAAAATCACAATTATGTTAATAAGAAGAGGAATTAAAAATAAGTAAACAGAAATTGTATTTAAAATCAAAACAACAATCGAACGCATGACTTTATTTGATATATGAACCTTATAACCATCCCTTGTTGAATAGCAAAGTTTTAAAAAATGCATAAACATAGTTTCACTATTTTTGTTAAGCATAATTGGTAAAATCATAACAATCAAAGTAGCGATTGCTGTTGAAATCATAATTTCAATTCTTTCAGCAACCTGAATTTGAGCTTGAATATTATTAAAAGCTTCTGAAGTATCAGAAAAATCATTCAAAGCGTTAAGATAAACTCCATCAGTATTACTCATAAAGTAAGTTTCAATTGCTGAAACATATCCTTCATCATCTTTTGAAACTTCTTCACCAGTATTTCGATCGATTACTGTATCAAGTAAAACATAATCATCAATTGTCGAGTCAATTGATGGAATAGAAAAAACATCGCTTTTTAAGCTTTCTTCATCAAACTCAAAAAATTCAGTATTAAATTCTTTCCAACTCTTATCTTCACTTTCTTTATATTCAAAATAATAATAAGAAATAACTTCTTTAAATTCTTCCACAGATTCATTTAAATTTTCTTTATCAAAAGAAATCAAATCAGCTGCATAAATTTCATTATTACTATTTCTAGAGATTACAAAAAGATGAGTTTTTTCTTGCTCTTTAAATGTTTGAAGCTTTAAATCAGCATTGTGAAAGCCAATGTCCACTATTCCTCTAGAAAATAAAGTAAAGAAAGCAAGAGCGACACCAAATACGAAAAGATAGTCCAAAATACCAGCAATTATCCTTTTCCAAATCTTTCCGTAAAAAATATCGCCCATGCTAAATATTACAAACTAGAATATAGTTTTGTTGGAATAATCATCAAATAAGTGAATTTTTTCGACATTAAATACTAAATCAAGTTTAGCATTTTGAGCAATCTTACGATCATTGTCGATACGAGCAATAAACTCTTTATCATTTAATTCACCATGGATGTAATATTCGTTTCCAAGTAATTCTGGTATTTGAACATCAAGGCTGAAAACTGGTGAAGCTTCTTTAAATAAAGCTTTATTTTCCGCAAGTTCAATATGCTCTGGTCTGATACCAAAAGTGCAATCGAAACCATCTCTTAAACAATTTTCATAATTTGCAATTAAATCATTCAATTCTTTTAAGAGTTTTTCTTTCACTTCATCAAATGTTGGCAATTCATTCTTTTTGAAAAGATTTTTGATGTTAAATTGATTTGTACCTTTTAAGACAGCTTTTGAAACAGCTAAGTGGGCTTTAATTTCAGATTGAGCGTCAGTTGTATATTCTGAAGTCTCTTCACTTGATTTTTCAGCATCTAAAGATTTTAATTGATCTTTATCAATTTTATGTGGTAAAAGTTCAACTTCATAATTGATGTTAGCGATTCTATCTTTTAAAGTTGCAATTTCTTTTTCAAAGAAACTCTTAATTGCTTCTTGTTTTTCTGCACTTAATTTAAAGGAATAGCCATCTTTAAAAGTAACAACGCCATTTTCGTAATGTGCATCCAACATATTCATAGATGGTGTTCCAATAAATGTAGCAACAAATTTATTAGATGGATTTGAATAAATTTCTTCTGGTGTTCCAATTTGTTGAACGTGACCTTTACTCATAACAACAATTCTACTAGCCATAGTCATAGCTTCAGTTTGGTCATGGGTAACATAAATTGTTGTAGCATTTAATCTTTGATGAAGTTTAACAATTTCACTTCTCATAGTGACACGAAGTTTAGCATCAAGGTTAGATAAAGGTTCATCCATTAAGAATAATTTTGCATTTCTAACAATAGTTCTACCTAAAGCAACTCTTTGCATTTGACCGCCACTAAGTTGTCTTGGTTTACGATCTAATAATTGAGTTAAATCTAGGATTTCTGCAGCGTTTTTGACTCGTTTATCGATTTCTTCTTTATCAACATGTCTCATCTTTAGACCAAAAGCCATGTTATCATAAACGGTCATGTGTGGGTAAAGAGCATAACTTTGGAAAACCATAGCAATGTCTCTTTCTTTTGGCGTTAAATTGTTAGAATAAATTTGATCAATATATAAATCACCTGCTGTGATATCTTCAAGACCAGCAATCATTCTTAAAGTTGTTGATTTACCACAACCAGATGGACCAACAAAGACGATAAATTCATTCTTGCTAATTTCAATATTAAAATCATAAACAGCATGAAAGCCATTTGGGTAAACCTTATTAATGTACTTTAAAGAGATAAAGGATTTAATATTAGGGTTACGTAATTTTTCTAATTTTGATTTTAATAAAGACTCTTCATCAACTACAGTTTCTTCTGTAGTTTCATTCATTTCATTATTAGATTTTTTAAATAAGTTTTTCATATCTAACTTGTCTCCTATTTTACAAGAGTGATTAATGGAGAAACTAAATCATTAATCTTTTTAATTTCTTCAACATCAACTTTTGGTTTTCGATCATAAGTTAATAAACCATTAATTTCATGTTCAACATCATAAAGTTGAGTATAACAATAACCAACTAAACTCGTTGAATTATTAATTGCTTTATAAATTCTTGTTAATTCATCGATATAATCTTTTTCATTTTTAACTGTAGTATATCCCCAGTTTTTGTCTCCATCAGAAACGAAACTTACTCCTCCAAATTCGGTAAGCAAAACTGGTACTTCATCATTATGATAACCTTCAAGGAAAATATCTCTTCCTGCAGGTTTTGAACTAACTAAACTTTCTCTATCTTTTAAGCTTTCTTCAAAAGTTGTATTAACTTTAAAATCACCTTTTTCACCATGACGATAATTGTGGATTGAACAAAGGTCAGTTTTTGACATTTCCCAACCATCATTTCCAACACATAATCTTGATGAATCAAGGGAATGAGTTAAATGATATAAAGAATTTTGGAATTCAACTTCTTTTGGATCGGTTGGTAAATGTGGAACGCCCCAAGATTCGTTTAATGGTACATAAACTAAAATTGATGGGTGATTGTAATTTTGTTCAACAATAGTTGACCATTCTTTTAAGATCGCATCTTGTGTAAATTTATTAAATAATTGAGCAGCTGGTAATTCAAGCCAAGCAATAAAGCCAAGTTTATCACAAAGATAGTAATAATATGGGTCTTCAATTTTTTGGTGCATTCTTCCGCCATTAAATCCCATCTTTTTAGCAAGAACGATATCATTTTCTAAGTCTTTAACATCTTTATAAGAAAGGATACCTTCTCTAAAATAACCTTGAATTAGCACTAATTTTTGATAAAAAGGACGATTATTGAGGAAGAACATTCCATTTTTATAATGAACTTTTCTCATTGCAAAGTAAGTTGAAATTTCATCAACTACTACATCACTTTTTATAAGTCTAATTTTTAAATCATAGAGTACAGGATTATTTGGTGTCCAGCATAATGATTCATCATGGAAACAACCAGAATAAACATCTTCATTGTTCCAAACCTTTAAAGTTTCTTTAGTAAGATAAGCATTTTCGCCTTTTGCTACTCTTACTTTATTGATTGTTTTTCCTTTGAAGATAATTTCATATTCAATCCAGTCATAATCACCAACTGTATTTAACTCAACATCTAGTGTTCCTTTATCAATGTCACTAGTTAAATAAAATTCATCGATATAAGAATCATTCAATTCTTCTAAATAGACACTTTTATAAATACCACTTGTTCTAGTATAAAAAATTCCTTCTCCATGGTCTTTCCAATATTGCTTACCACGTGGGAAATCTTGTCTTATACCATTGTCATAACAATAAACTGTTAATTTATTTTTACCACTTTTAACAAAGTCAGTAATGTCAACTTTAAATCGAGTTGAGGCACCAGTGTGACTTGTAACTAAATGACCATTAATAAAAATTTCTGAATAATAATCAACACCATTAAAATTTAATATATAGCGTTTATTATCAATTGGTTTAACTTCAAATTCTCTTTCGTACCAAATATGATCATGACGTGTTACATCTCCAATTTGACTAAGTTTTGATTCAAATGGAAATGGAACAATAATTTTTTTAGAGAACTTGTGTTCGTTAAACCATTTTTCTTTATGACCAATGTTTCTGTCATCAAATTCAAAATCCCATTCTCCATTAAGGTTAACTAAATTTGAGTTTCTTAATAAATATGGTCTTGGATTTTCACTTCTTAACATAATTAACTAACTACCCTTCTTTATTTAATTCCAGTTCTTGATACACCTTCAATAATGTATTTTTGAGCAAAACAATAAACAACCATTACAGGAATTGCGCTAATAACAGCACCAGCAAGAGGAGTTGCATCACCTCCACTAATACCACTAACAAGTTTAGCAAGTCCAACTGGAAGTGTAATGAGTTGGTTTCCTTCTTTTGAATCTTGAATTAATAAGGATGCTTGAGTTGGCATTAAGTAGTCGTTCCAGCTTCCTAAGAAAGCAAAGATTGCTGAAACAAATATTGCACTTTTGCCCATTGGTAAAACTACTTTAAAGAAAATTTGGAAATTACTACAGCCATCAACTTTACATGCTTCGATTAATTCATTAGGAATTCCAAGGAAGAATGATCTAATAATAAATAAGCCAAATACACCACCAAGTCCTGGAAGAATTAAAGCAAGATAATATCTAAAATCATCAACACCTAATAAACCCATATTAAATAAGAGTTCGTAGTTAGGTAAGAATGTGGCAATACCAGGAATCATCATTGAAGAAAGAATAATTGTAAAAACAATATTTTTTCCTTTCCATTTGATGAAAACGAGAGCATATGCAGCAAAAGAAGCAATAATTAAATATAAAATTGTTTGAACGCTAGCAATAATAAGTGAGTTAAGCATCCATCTAAAAATTGGATATTCACTTCCTAAAAGAAAAGCATAGTTATTCCATGTAAAGTTTTCAATACTAGGGAAAAATTGATTAGCATCTGTATAAATATCTGGTTTAAAACTTGCGCCAACAGCCCAAATTAAAGGAATAATCCATAAAACGCCAAGTATTGTTAAACAAACAGTTGAAATAATACGAGCTGTTAAAATTGATTTTTTAGTTCTCATAATTATTTAGCCCCTTCTTTTACATAAGCATGTTGCTTTTTGAAGATACGACGATGAGAATTAGATTTATCTCTTGTAACATAAAGTTGAATTAATGAAATTGCAACGATAAGTAAAGCAAAGAGAACGCACATTGCGCTAGCAATACCTGCAGTGCCGCTTCTTAAACTTGAAGTATGGATAAGTTGCAAGACTCTTTGAATGAAGACCATTGTTTGTTCGTTTGGTCCACCATTTGTAATTAAGTCAACTTGACCATAAACGTTAAATGAAGCAATAAATGTTGTGATTGTACAAACAAGAATTTGGTTTCCAATTTGTGGTAATGTTACATAGAAAATTTGTTTAAATGGTGAGCAACCATCAATTGAGGCAGCTTCATATAAACTTTTATCGACTTGCTTTAATCCGGCGTTCATGATGACCATGTTGTTACCAACTGTCCACCAAACAGTAACTATAACAAGAACAAACCAAGCACTCGCTAGATCACTTTCAAAGTTAAATCCTTTGATTAAGCCTCTTTCTGGATTAAAAACATATCTAAATAAAATACAAACTGTTGAAACACTTAAAACATTTGGTAAGAAAAATAAAGCTCTGAAGAATGATTCTCCCCAAGGTTTTTGGTTCAAAAGTAAAGCCAAAATAAATGGCACAACAATTAAAAACGGAACTGTTAATAAAACAAAATAAAGGGTATGTAATAAACCCTCATCAAAATAAGTTTTATAAGTAGCAATATCTGCGTTTCCAATTATTATGTCATGATAATTTTGCCATCCAACAAAGATACGATCAGGATTGCCAAAGTTGTAAGAATAAAAAGAATTGATAACACCTTGAATTATTGGATAAACAAAAAACAAACAAAAGAAAAAAAGATATGGTCCAAAGAAAAGTAAAACTGTTCCATATCTAGAAAGCGTGGATTTTCTTTGATCGATTGTTTTTTGGGCTTCTATTCTTTGCTCAAATGTAAGTGCATTATTATTTACATTTTTCATAAAATCTCCCATATAAGAGGGGTATTTTTAGAAAAATACCCCAGTTTTGCACGTTTTTTTATTAAATTCCAGTCATGTCCATCTTGACTTGGTCAAGACCATCATTATATAACTCAGCAAGCTTTTCATCGATTTGTGAATCGGTTGGTGCTGGTCCGTTTTGAGTGTTTGTAAAGTCTTTGACGTAAGTTGTAATTTGCCAAGATGGTGAGAAAGCAACATAACTATATTTATTTGGTTCAATGCATCTAAAGTTTTCAATATCACCAAATCCTTCTAAATGAGGAATAGCTTTATATTCATCACTTTCTCTTGCAGGAGCATAAGCTGCAATCTTACCTGATTTTGCCCAATCAGTTGAATGTTCTAACATCCACTTAATAAATTCCATTGAAGCTTGTTGTCTAGTTTCATTTTCACCATCATGGGTATTTTTTGGCATAACGAAAATATGTCCATTTGTAGAAATATCACCAGTATAATCTGGGTTTGCAGTTGAGTTGAATAATGTTGAGGCAGGTAAGACATCAAATTCGTAATCCTTTTCACCTGTTGTTTGGTGATTAATGAAGTCATTTAATAGCCAAATACCATCAAGATTAAATAAAGCTTTACCATCATAGAAATCTTGAAGACCGCCATCGGTAACAATTCTTGGTTCAGAAACTTTTTCTTCATAGATTAATTCTCTTAATGATTGAGCTGTCTTTTTGGCTGCATCATTAACATAGACACCTGGTTGAGCAACAACTACTCTACCATCAGATAATTTTTGATTTTCATCAAAATATTCATCGCCTTCTACAACAATTTCGTGTCCGCCATAATTATAGAAGCCATTTTGATAATAATAAGTATCTGGATAACCAGTAGCAATTGGAAGACCAACATAGCCATTATCAACAGCAACTTTTGCGCATTCAATGACTTCTTCTCTATTAGTTGGCATTTCAAGATCTAATTCTTCAAGTAAAGTTGTATTTACATAAAGACCTGCCATGTGTAAGTCAAAAGGAATACCATATTGGTGATCGTTGAAACGCATATTTTCCCAAATTTGAGGTGGAAAATCTTCAGCTTCAAGAGTGACTTTAGAAAGTTCCATAATGTCTTCTAATTCTCTAAAATAAGCACTTTCGCCTTCAACTCTTCCTTCTTGACCAGCAAATTGTAAAACGTGGTCAGCGTGAATTAACATAACATCAGCGTTTCTTCTAAATGATGTTAAGTTTGGTAATGAAGTGTATAAATCATTTGGAGCAACAGAGTTAGCAACAACTTCAATTTTTCCTTCCCACTCTTCATTGAATTCATTAATTAGGTTAGTCAAATATGAGCTATCTGTGCCAGTAATAACGTGAGTAAATGTGATTTCAACATCTTCATAAACGATATTACCATCATCGTCTGTTGTTAATTTACCATCATCACCGCTACCACCACATGAAGCAAGTGTTGTGCCAATTAAAGCAAGAGCAGCTAAACTAAATAAAAATTTCTTTTTCATAATAAATTATTCTCCTTTAAGAATTAATTTTTAAATACTGGACCATCTTTTTCTTCTTCAAATGATGGTTCATAATTTTCAACATAAGGGAAGCCATTATCATCCCATTCAAGTTTATCGATATATAAATTTCTACCCATTGGGAACATAGCATCATATCCATGATAAACAATCCACCAATCATCGTTATCATCAACAATAATTGAGTTGTGTCCAGGGCCTGCAACGTATCTATTTCCTTTTACGACAAGTTCCCCTCTATCTTCCCCACGGAAGTCAACACCTTCAGCATCAACATAAGGACCAGTAATTGATCTACTTCTTGCAACTTTAACGTGGTATGTAGAATTTGCACCATCACAACAAGTTCCTTGTGAAGCAAATAAATACCAATAACCGTCTTTCTTTCTTATATATGATCCTTCATAAGTTGCTCCATTCCAAGGGCCAACAACACCACCAATTAATATTTTATGACTATCTTCGATAGTGTATTTCAATCCAGTGCCATCCTCATTTAATGGAACAATATATAAGCCTTGGAAACTTCCCCAACTCATCCAAAGTTGTCCATCATCATCTGCGACAACGCATGGATCAATAGAGTTTTCAACACCAATTTCACCAGAATCAAACATTTTTCCATGATCTGTCCAAGGACCTTCAATATTATCAGCGGTCATATAACCAATTCCAGTTTCTTCAGTTGCGCCCCAGTTAGAATTTGAATAATAATAAATCCAAGTATCATTAACTTTGACAACATCTGGTGCCCAAATTGCACTTTGGCTAGGTCCCCAAGCTACTGTTCTAACAATTTTATTAAGTTCTTTAGGCCTTTTTGAAAATTCCTCAATTTTATATACATTTCCACCAGTGCAGAAAATATATACATCATTTCCAACTCTTACTGCTGTTGGGTCAGCGATATCAGAATTTGATAAAGGATTTTCATATGAATTATCGATTTCTTCTGTTGGTTCATCTTTTCCTGGATCATCATCGTTTGGTGTAGAACCACCACCACAACTTGTAGTTGCACATAAGATGCTTGCAGTAAGTAAACCAACTTTAGCTAATTTATTTTTCACTAATTATTACCTCTGTCTTTTTTATCTTCTAAACGAACGTTATAGCAAAGTGACAAGTGTCCTTTGCATTGATCTTTTTCACTGCTAATCATGCTGCTTACAGCCGCTTTAGCTATTGCGTCATAATCAAAGCCAATTGAAGGGATGTAAACTGTTCCTTCAAGATTAGCATTTATTGCGTCATAACCAATAAATTTAATCTCATCGATATTTACATTATGTTTTTCTAGTATACTTTTTACTAAATAATAATGTTCATCATTGTAGCAAAAGATGCCTATATTCTTATTCTCTTTAATAAAAGGAATATATTTTTCAAAGCATTCAATCATTACTTTTTTATATTTATTGGTTTTTAGTTTGTCACGAATATAATCTTTAAAACCTGAATATCTTCTTTCAGCACATTCACTGCCATTGATACCGACATAAATATAATTTTTAACACCATATTTAGATAGATATTCAGCTGCTAATTCACCACCATGATAATCATCAGTATAAATTTCATCACAATAATCATCATCAATGTGTCTACCTACTATTAATAAAGGAATCTTGTTAATTTTGACTACATCAAGAGATTCTTTAGTAGGTTCAACAAAAGAAATTATTCCATCAACTCTTTGATATATACATTCTTTAACAACATCTACATTAAACTCATTTCCGAATAAAGGAATAATTACACCTAAATACCCTTCTTTTTTAAGATAGTATGTAAGTTTACTATTCATAATTGAGAAATAGAAATTTTGAATATTGTTAATAATTATTCCTATTAAATGAGAATCACTAGATTTCATTGAATAGAGAACAGAGTTAGGCAAATAGCCCATTTCAATGGCTTTTTGCCTAACTATTTTTTTGGTTTTTTCGGATATATCGTCACAATCACGAAGCGCTCTACTAACCGTATTAATGGATAGCTTCAACTCATAAGCAATAGTTTTTAAACAAGCGCTTTTCTTATATCCCACTTTAACTAATTACCTATTCTGTAACTTCAACGATATGTAATGAATCAATTGTTAATGTGTAATCGTCACTATATTGGCCAAGAAGTAAAGTAATTCTTCTATCTCTATTAACGGTTACATCTTTTGTCATTGTGTAAACAGGTGATTCAATTGTCTCGAATTTATTAGCTTCAGTGAAGATAATATCTGTTTTTGGTTCTGCATTATTTATAGCAGCTCTATCAGCAGCTAAGAATTCCATTCTTAAATTAGTAACGTTGAGTTTATCAATCTTTGCATTCATAACTAATTTATAGCTGTGACCTTCTCTTAAAACTTGACCTTCAACATTTTGATAAAGTTGAACTGTCCAGTCAGAAGTATCTGTTTTTTCTGTATATCTTGCTTTAATTGTTGCTTGAGAATCAGCGTATGAAACTGTTGCTAAAGCTTTACCATCTTTTGCGTAAGCAGCACCATCTTCAAATGTCCAATATGCACCATTATCATCAAAGTCAGCATTCATATAGTCATATTCATTCTCTCTAACAATTGAAGCTTTGTAGGTAATTTGTCTTCTAAAATAAGATAAATTGCCTTCGCTATCTTCATATTTCCAAATTTCACCAAAGCAAGCACCTGTAAATGTAGATGGCCATGCTTCTGTTGGTTGAGCGCCTTCTCTAACTAATTCAACAGGATTTCCAGCAGCATCAACTGCTGTAACAGGTGCAAGATTTTTATATTCTTCAAATGAAGTTACTGTAACATTGTGATCACCAGTAAATTCAACGCCTGTTGTATTAGCGACTTTGTCCATTTTTTCGACTTTAACATTATCAATATAGATTTTTGCTGGAGCGTCATCTTTTTCTGTCCAACGACCAACCATGATACCTAATTTAGTATCTTCGCAATCTACATCGGATGTATAGTAGAAATTAAATGTTTGCCATTCACTTGTTGTTGCATAACCAACTGAGTTAGGATTTCCAGATTCAATGACTTTATAACCTGCACCTGGATTTTCTAAAGTTACACCAACTGTATGACCAGTATCGCTCTTTGCAGAAATACTAACTTTATAAGTTACACCTTTTTCAACTTGTAAGCCTCTTGTTTCTGCTTGGTTTTGCCAATATTCATTTCCAGAAGCACCAGTTGTTAAAACCATACAATGTTCTTCTTCGTCATAGGAAGCTGAAACTGATGAACCAGTATTTCCGTTTGCTGACCAGTTAGCAATGCTATTATCAAATGTTCCGTTAACAACATAAGTTCCTTGGTTAACAATAACCATTCTATCTGCATGAGCATCATCACTATTTACAAGTTCATCACCATCGAATGCATCATATGAAATATAATAAGCACCTGTTTTTTCCATGTTAACGATATCACTTTGTTCTTCGTTAACTTTAACAGTCAATTCTTTACCATCTTCGGTTTTCGCACTTACACCGGCAAGTAAATCTGGTTCTTTTTCAAAAAGATATGTTTCGATGTCTTCTAATCCAGACCAGATGACTTCGACTTTTTCATCTGTAGTGTCTCCTGGATTATTACCATCATTAGAATCGTCAGGTGTTCCTTGTTCTCCACAAGAAGTCATACCAACGATTGCTCCGAGTGAGAGTACACTTAATAGTGCTATTCCTAAAAATTTTCTTTTCATAGTATCCTCCTATTTTTAGTGATTTTAGTTTAAAACAATCTTTTTTAAATACAAAAAAACGACCTTTCACGACAACAATCGATAAATGCCTTATTTATCGTATTTTTTGATAATTTAATAGAAAAAAACATTAATTTTAATGTAAGCGCTTACCTTAAATTTTTTGGAAGCGCTTACAATTTTACAACTTTTGCAAGTATTTTTTTCATTAAAATTTTTCAAGCATTCAAAAAAGACGATAATTATCGACTTAATAGTTTTTCAATTGAAATTTTTGCTAAAAATATTGTCGCTGATTTTAATTTAAAAAAATTTACAATAATTTTAATGTAAATAAAATTAGCATTAATTTTGGAAGCATGTTTTAGTACTTTTATGCAAAAAGAAAACGCCCCTCAATGAAGAAGGACGTTACGAGAATACTAACCTTTAATATTTAAATAGAAACAAATGTAGAAGGATTAGACCAATTGCAACCATTTCCTGTGTAATAAGCCCAGGTGCTATCAACATTATATATATGTGTATTTCTTATAGCTGGGCAATAAACAATATTATCTTGCGCTTCTTCTTTTGTAAGGCCTAATAAATCATAAGACATATAAATCTCGGCATTAAAACCAGTTTTAACACCACCGGTTTCTATATAAATAAGTTTATAGTCAAGATTCTCACCTAAAACAATGCCCATTGATTTATCAAATCTATCACCTAATGAGTTAGCCCCAACCGCTCTTTCAAAATATATTTCACCATTAGCTGATAAAAGAAAATGATATGTTTTACCAACTTCCCAACTTGATGAAGCTGTTTTCTTTGAGATCAAGAATTCAATATTATCGTTATAGCCAATATCATATGTATTATCAACAATCAAAGCTTCTTCATCAACAAAGTTAACTTTAATCCTGATTCCATCTTCTTCATAGGCACTTTCAAAAGTAGCATTTACAGTTGAAGATGAATTAGGGCTTCTAAAGGTAATTTGATTTAATGCTTCTTCTGCTTTTACTTCATTTGCTTTTTCTACATCTTTGTTTATACTTGGTGCTACACACATCGCACCAAGTAAAACAGGTAATAATAATTTTTTCATAATTATCTAATAACCAAACATCTATAAGATTCTTTTGGAGAACTTAAAGACATGATTCCTCCTCTAATAGTGACTGGTACATTTTCATCATTGAATGCATCATAGAAAACATATTCACCATCTTCAAAATTTAATTCTGTATTGATTAAATTAATTTGATAATCAATATCAACTATTGCGTAATTAAATATTGGCATAACTATTGAATTATTGTGCATATCTTTCTTTAAATATGCATAAATTTTACTTTCATTTATTGAACTTAATCTATAACGATGTCCAGTTGGATTTAAAGCAGCCATTGAGTTTTGTAAACCAAATAATGAGTGGATTTGATTTTGTATACCTTCATCCCAAGTGGCCATAATATCTTGACCGATTCGAGCATCACTTCCTGAATGTAAGAAAGCTAAATGACCAGTTTGAGTAACAAGAGCTGCTTCTAAAACTCTATTATTTCCTGTTTCATTTAAGTAGTTATCTTCAAAATTCATACAACCCATTGAGACTCCACCTAGAGAAACAGTCATATCACGATTATTTTTAAGAACATTTTCTGTGTCATTAACACTATTAGTTTGAGCGTTATTTAACCCAAGTGAAAATGCACCACCACCCCAGCTGGAAAGACCATAATTTTGTATACAAGAATAATGGTAGCTAGAAATAAAACTATTATCTCCTGTACCTTCTGGGAGAGCAAATAAGTTTTTCTTAATCATTGTTTTTGTAATTGTTTCGTAAGTTACTTTACTAGCATTTGCGTTTCCAAAGTAATAGACATTTGGGGCATCAAGAGCGATGCCATCAAATCCAATTGATGACCAATAATCAATGTAGTTATAAACTTCATCTTGCCACTCTTTGTTTTCAAAATTGAAGGTTGGAATTTGGCCATTTTCTCCCCAATATCCATAGTAATAAGCTTTTGCAATATCGCTATAGAACCATTTTGTTGGATCTGGACATGTGTCAGAGAAAACAAACCAATTTCTTTCTTTTGAATTTATACCTAATGCATAATCTTTGCAGGCTTTTTTAAAATAATCAGCGGTATTTTTACCATAACCGACATTACCAAACATAAAGACATACATATCACGTTTATGAGCCTCATCAAGAAGTCTTAATAAATCATCAAGTGTACCAATCAGTGGGTCAACCATGTAGTTGTTTGTGCCACCAAGACCTGCCCAAATATCAGCTAAACCTTCATATGGTTGATGAAGTTCAATAACTTTGTATCCGCTATTTCTAAACTCATCAAGTCTAGAAGTTATTTCATTCAAACTTACTTTTTGTAGTTTAGGATAAAATCTAATAACGCCACTATTGTCTTCCCACCAGTTTTCAACTTCCTTGTTTCCAAGTCCATATAAACTTAAGTTAACAATTTCAGCTTGTTTATCACTATGAGGAGTTACGGTTATTCTAATGTATCTACCTTCATTTATGCTTGCATTTTCAAGTTGTAATTTAGTTGTTTCATCTAAAATGCCCGCAAAAGTATTGTAATTTTGATAAGTTTTGCCATCATTACTTACTTCAATTTCGACTTCAGATAAAACGCCAGCAGGTATAGAAAGCTCAAATTTATTAAGCAAACTAACTCTTCCTAAATCATATTCAATTGTTTCAGTTTGACCAACTCTAGATGATTTCCAAGTTTTAGATGTGTTGTCTTTATGATTTTCGCTCATTGTAATATTTGATAATAAATGATCATGATCTAAATAATCACTAACCATACCATCCATACCTTCTAAAAGTGAATTTTGAAGGACTGTTCCAAAAAGTTTAACGTCACTTCCAGCTCTTACAAATTTAGTGACAACTCCTTCGCTTTCACTATTTAAAGTTGACCAAGTCGAGCCATCCATTGAATATTCGATAGTTTCACTTCCACTAAATGAATCAACGTAAACTAATGAATCAAAAGAACGAACATTGTCTTCTAAAGTATAATCGCTAAGTTCTTTAAAACCATTAATTTCAAATTCATTTAAATTTGCCCAGCCAGGTCCAGCAAAAGTACGGTAAACAAAAGCATCATATTTGCCATTTACTTCAAAGCTAAAAGTTGAACCTGAAAATTTGGCACGTTCTACAACCTTTTCCCATTCGCCATTTTCATTACGACCTTCAACTTCAAATTCATAACTACCGTAATCATTTAATCTAAGTACAATGTCTTTGACATAGTTAAAAGAACCAAGTTCTACACTTAACCATTGGGAATAACTACCAGTACTTGCGCACCAATAAGTTGCACCATTTCCATCAAAAGCCTTTTCAGGACGATAACTAGTTTGAGAAGATGAAGCATCACCTTTTAAACCTAAAGCTAAATTTTCACCAGCACTTAATTCAGTTAAGTTTACATAAAATTCTTTACTTGATGGCATATAACCTTTTTCTGATTTAATGATGTTTAGTCGAATATAACGAGCAAATGTTGTAACACTTTCTTCAAATGAACGCCCAAACGCACCTTTAGAATGATCAACTAGTTCAAAATAATTTTCACCATCAACACTGGCTTCGATTGTGAAAAACCAAACATCTTCATCTTTAAATACTTGAGTTACTGAACTTAGTCTTTTAACTGAAAGTAAATCAAGTGTAATTGATTCATTTTCTTTCTTTGTTCCTTCCCAATAAGTATCATAGTCAAAATCATTTATAAGTGTCTTTGTGTGTTCGCCAGATTCTGAAGAAACACTAATCTCTGAATCATAATTTAAATAAGATTTTTCCATCATTAAATTTGAAGTACCATTATTACTATTTCCTACACTACCTAAGAGCAATGTAAAAGGAACTATACTTTTTAAATTAAACTTTCTCATATATTATCCTCAGACTTTAAAACTGGATAACCATTAGAACCATCAGTGAAACTACCATTTAAACTTGATGCTAATGTTTTCAATTCTTCTTCACTTACTCTATCAATATCAGTAAAGACAAGAGATTCACCTGCACTATATTTAATTTCATCGTTAGCAAAATAATAACAATTACTTATTGTTTTTAAATTATCCCCGCTAAATCCCCCTAATAAATTAATTTTTGCTTCGCGATTATTTTCAATATTGGTTTTTGAATAGGAATCTTTAATGTTTCCTAAATCAAAGTTAGCACCTGTAAATCCACCGATTGCTTTTTCTTCTGTGATATTAGATGATTTGATTTCACTAATAGCATAAGAAGATTCAATTGTACGATAGTTCTTTCCAACAAGTCCACCAAGATAAACAGTCGAACCTTTATCAACATTTATTGTTGATTCAGAACTTGTCATATAAAGTTCGCCACTATTTCTACCCACGAGTCCACCAAGATAGGATTCAATTTCATTAGCCGATGCTTCAACACTTCCATTAGCACTTGAATTTTTAATTAATGAATCTTCATTAATTCCAACAAGCCCACCAAAAACAACTCCGTTTGCATCAATTTCACTATCAAATTTGACGTTTACGTTTTTAATTGATGATTTTAAAGCATAGCCACTTAAACCACCAACAATAACATTGTTAGATAAGTTTTCAATCTTTCCAGAAACTTTAACATTTAAATTCTTAACTACACCGTTTAAGAACCCAAATAAACCATCTTGACTATTTTTACTAGCAGCTGAAACTTCGTAAGTAACAGTATGACCAGCACCATCTAAAATACCTTTAAATGGATTTTGATAGTTACCAATTGGAGAATAATTTTCAGCTGAAATTGTAATATCATTAGTTAATTTATATTTTCCATTTAAATTATCTTTAATTGCCAAAAATTCTTCAGCAGTTGAAATTTCTTGATATTTTACATCTGAATCAATCTTTTCAAAATTTGAATGAACTGATGGTAAATATCCATCTTTAACATTGAAAACCTCACTAAATCCAAGTTTTTCTAAAAATTCTTTACTAGAAACTTCATCGTAACTTAACGATTCAAAATAAAGATTTTCTTTTAAAGAAGTTCTAGATCCATTATAGGAAATGATGTTTTGTTTATCATAGCCAAATAAGTTTTCAACTGTTCCACTGTCTGCTTCTAAACTACTTTTAAAATTTCTTCCTACAGTGTTACCACTAAAAACATAGCCACTATCTGAAACAACATTTACATCACTTAATCCAAATGAATTGCTAACTTTTCCACCATTATTATCAGCAACTAAGGACGCACCAAAAGCTTGATAATCATGGCTTCTACTTCTAATAATTTTGTCGTTTGAATAAACATGAGTAATTTCGCCAAAATTAAAAGCACTTACTCCTCCACTATAAGAAGATGTATTGTGTCCAGTTGTATTTGAAACAATATAATCAGCACTTGAATAAGAATAAGTTAATTTACTATCAAAAGGATTTCCGCCACCATTATATGCAACAATTCCACCAGTAAACACGTTTACATTAGAATAATTGGAAAGATTTGCAAAATTTTCTGAAAGTAAAATTTCTCCTTGATCATTACGCGCGTTGATAGCTCCTAAATATACTCCACCTCTTTCTTTTTCAGTTGAAATAGAGATATCACCATAAGCACTACATTCTCTAATTAAGCCACCTTTTTTAAGGTAAGCAACAAGAGGTGAAACATAAGTTGCTTCTTTAAAACTTGCTTTAATATTTGTTTCAACTTTTACATTAAAAATTGTACCTTCAACTACCCCAAATAATGCACTATATTCTTTATCTGGTAAGTTGAAATTAGATAAGGTGTGACCATTACCATTAAAATAACCTTTAAATGTGTTTGTATAGTCAAAACCTAAATCAATTATTTCTCCTTTAAAATCAATATCATTAACTAAACGATAATTACCTTCGCTTGTAATGTTTTTAAAATCTTCTGCTGTTGAAATTTCAATAACATCAGCACTAGATTCAGTTAAAGCAAAATAAGTTTCGCCTTCTTTTAAAGATGTAGAATAATCTGCTTTTACTAAAAAAGTGTCATCAGTATAAAAATCTATAACTGATCTATTTTCAATTTCAACATTAAATAAAGAGGAAAGAGTTTCTCCTTCCTTAAATGTAATTTCATATAGACTTTCTTGGTCTTTAATAAATGCTTTTAATTCTTTTTCCTCATTAGCGACTTCTCCGCCACATGATGTGGCGGATAAGGTTGCTAATAAAGGAATTGTTAACAACAATAATTTCTTTTTCATAATTTAATTAAATAATTGGTGATCCAATTCCATGGATCTCTAATGTATTACAGTTAGTAAAACCACCTTTGTTATAAGTTTCAATTTTTAAATATCTAAAGCTTTGTTCTTCGCCTTCTAAAACAGCTGTGTAGGATTGTTCATTGCTACCACCATTTTCATTTGCAGTTGTATCCAAGACGTTAATAAATTCTTGATTATCTTTAGAGACGTAAATCTTTAATTGGTAGTTATAGTTTGCGCCTGGATCTTGATATTTATAGAAAATATCATTAGCTAAGACATTAATCCCAAGGTCAAGATTGATTGTTTCTTTTGTATCGCCAGCAAGAGCACACCAGAACCTTCCTTGAGCTTGCTTACAATCTTTATTCATAACCATCATATTTTCCCAGAAACCAGCATCTTGGCTTCTAGTTGATGCTGTTGGTTTTGTATTTAAAGCTAAATTATGAATAAATGATGCAGAATATACTTTAAATGTTGATAAATCAGCAGTTCCAGTTACTTTTACATATCTACATTCTTTGTTAAATACAGCATAACCATTTTCAATAGTAGGTGTAACAGCTTCAAAGGTTTTGTTATCTAAAGATGTTTCAAATGTTAATCCACTTGCTTCGCCAATATAAATTCTAGAAAGATATGATTGACTTCCTAAATCCATAACATTTTCAGCGACACTAACATCTTTATTTAATTTAAATCCATTAACTTTCATTTCAGACATTGCTGGCCATGCATTTGCTGAATTAGCTTGATTATAATGAACAAGTAAAGAAGAAACCAAATCATTAATTTCAAGTTTAATATAATTAAATTCTTCTGTATTGTTTAATAAATTCAATTCATCCTTTTGAATCCATTGACCACCATTTGCAACACTTGCATAATCAACATTGAATTTATGATCTGTTTCATTAGGGAAATATAGTTCAATATTATCTACATAATAATCTTCATTAGTATCAATACCCATATAATGGTTATCATGCGGTGAATTACAACAGTGATAATTTCCAGTATTACCATCAAACATTTTTTCAGGTTCGAATCCTCCAGCATGGCAATCTGCTAAACCTTTTTGGCCATAAGCAAGATTGATTCCTTCATTTAATTCAGTAAATTCAACTTCAAATTCCTTACTGGTTGCAACAATATCACTTTCAGCGATATCCATTTTGATGTAACGATAATAACCAGTTAAATTTCTTTCAAACTTTGAACCAACTGTAGCTTCTGAATTATCTAATAATGGTACATATGTTGTTCCATCGATGGATCCTGAAATTGTGAAATTCCAAGAAGCCATATCGACAAATTCTTGACTAATATAATTAACTGATTTTGTAGCACCAAGGTCTAAAGTTAAAGTTTGCGCACTTCCATCTTGTGCTTTCCAATATGTTTCAGCATTTCCATCGGCAGCATAATCAATACGATATTCAACACCTGCTTCACTAGTAACTTCAATATTGTATTTTACTTCAACTGGGACCAAGTCAAATTTTGCATATAATTTAATATCACTTGTAATAATAGTTGTTTCAAAATCAAATTCTATAGTTAATTCTTTATCACTTGCCCAAAAATCAAACGTGTATCCATTTTTTGTAGGATCAGTAGGTTTTGTGACTAATTCTCCTTCAGTAATTTCAAAACTTGTTTCGCCATCAAGTGTTCCACCATTAAGTTCTAATGTGACCGTGAAAGTTTTAACTTCTTCTTCTACTTTTTCAAATCCAGCATATAAAGTTAAATTTGATGTAATTGCTGTATCGAAGCTAAATTTATCTTCTTCTTTACAATCTGCAGAAGTATACCAGCCAGTAAAAGTATAACCATCTTTTTTTGGCTCTTCTATTGCAGTAACTTTTTCTCCTGCTTCTACTGTTTTATCTGTTTTGACGCCATCAACGTTGAATGTAACTGTATAAGTTTGATTCTCTTCGACTGTAGGTTCAGCTTGACAACTACTCATAGATAATACGCCAAAAGTAGTTAAAGCTAATACTAATAATGCTTTTCTCATTTTGCTTTTCCTCGCTTTGTTAATTCAATATTATTGCATTAATTTTTGTAAGTCAATAAAATTTAGGTTATCGTTAACCTAAAATTGAATAAAATGCGATAACCACCGATAAAATCTCTATTGCATTACATTAAAATTAATGTAAAATAGAGATATGAAAACTCAAGCAAAACCTACTTTAAAAGACATCGCAAAACTAGCTGGAATATCAGTAAATTCTGCTTCTAGAGCCTTAAAAGGAAAGAAAAATATTTCCAAAAAAACTCAAGAAAAAGTAAGGCAAATTGCTGATAAATTAGGCTATATTCCAGATAAGAGGGCCAGCGCTTTAAGAGCAGGTAAAATGGATGTAATAGCAATCATTTATGATAACTTAAATAACCCTTATTACTCCATGATGCTTGATAAATTAACAGGTAAACTTTTCGATTATAAATACGAAACGATGATATTTATTGATCGACATTCAATTGGATATTTATCACTTGAAATTGCAAAAAGAGTTATCTCTTTTCATGTGTCAGGAATTATCACTTTTATTGAGCCAACTCCAGAAGCAAAAAGCATAATTGATAAAAGTAAAACACCAATTGTCTTACTTGGAAGAGATGGTTCTAAAACAAATACAACTAGTGTTTTTAGCGATGACTATGAAGGTGGTAGGCTTGCTGCAAAAACACTTATCGAAAAAGGATCATTAAATCTTTTGTATTACACAGAACATAAAGACTTAGATATTGATAAAACAAGACATAAAGGTTTTGAAGATTTTGTAAAAGATAATTTAAATAAAGTTCCTTTTGAAGTTGTTGGAGATGAAACTCATAAGGCAAAAGATTTATTGATTGAAAAGCTTACCACTCAAACTATAGATGGAATCTTCTGCTTTAGTGATTTATTAGCTTTTGATGTTTTAGAAGTTTTAAGTGATTTAAACTTAAAAGATAAAGTTAAAGTAATTGGCTACGACAATATTAAAGAATCTTTCCCTTATCCAATTAGAGTTAGTAGCATCTCTCCTGATATCACTCAAACAGTTTGCGAAACAATTTCGACCATATTAAATATGATAGAAACTAAAAATCTAGATTTTAAACTTACTAAAATATCCGTCGCTTTTTATGAAGGTACTACTTGCTAAATTATCAATTAATTCTTAAAAACACATTAGTTTTGCAAGGATTTTGGAGTCAAATCCTAGTTTCAATTTTAAAAAGTTCCCTTTTCAAACTAAGTTACAAAGGGAACTTTTTAATTCGTTAACAACTATTTTGTAGATCCAATAATGTCTCCAAAATCAGTACCAACAGCTGTGATCTTTCCATGGTTTTTATTGCTTGCATCAGCAGTGCCACCAGTTAAAGCTCCGCTTATACCACCAACTTTATTGTTACCTGAAATATCTCCAAAGTTTTGACAGTTTGTAATAGTTACATTACATGTATTTTTAATGGTTCCTCCTAGTATACCACCAACACCATTATCACTACTTTCAATGTCGCCATTATTAAATACAGCCATCAATGTTTCCTTGTGAATTAGTAACTGCGCAACCAGCAATACCACCAGTATAAACAGCTTCATTTGTTACTTTGCCATTGTTCACATTGTTCTTTATATTTCCACTCTTGAATGTACCAACAATGCCACCAACAAATCTAAAACCACAATGAGACAGTATTTAAATTCTTGCTATTGTCAACTCTTCTTTTTTAATAGAGTCACCTTTAAGTCCAGCAATAAGGTTTTGAACACATTCATATTCTAATAAAGAATCATCAATTTGATTTTCTTTTAGATATTCATATATTGCATCATAAAAGTATCCTTCTAAAGTTTCACCATATACTTTAGTATACTTTTTAAATTCTTCCTCAGCTTCTTTAGATAGGTTTATTTCTACTCCAACTTCTTCGTTATCTTTTAAATAATTTTTATATTTATTTTCATCTTTTTGTTTTGCTTCAACAAAACCAGCTTGTTCTAAATAAGTATATATTTCTTCTGCTTCAACAAAAGTAATCTTATAAATCTTAACTATTCTAGAAAAGTTAAATCTTTCATTATTATTAGTGATTCGATTAATAATGTCTTTTGTAATTTCACTATCTTTCCATTTAAAAGAACTTTTGATCAAAGAAATATATTTATTCATTCTTCTTTCAATCATTCCTTCTAGAGTTGTATTTTCTTTGTTAAGTAACTCATTAAGTCTGTTATAAGCTTCTTTTTGATATTTTAATTTTCATAATCTCTCTTCCTTTACTAGTACTTTAAATCATTTGAGGTGAAAATGGAAATATATTCTAAATATAAATAATATTTAAATAAGATTTCATATACTTAAAACAAAAATTTAAGTCAAATTGCATATAATTACAACTTAGAAAACACAAGAGTTGTCTATAATTACAAAATAAGAAGAATTATATAGGTAATTTTACTGGCGAATAGTGGATGATAATAAAAATATCAAAGAACCAAGTTTTAACAAGAAAAGAGATATATAGTTACTAAATAAAAATATTTCTAAAGATTGTACTAAAGCATTTAGGGAAAATTGAAAATAAAGATAAAACTTTAATAAGGTTACCAATAATAGCAAATGTAATAACAACTAAAGCTCTACTACGTTTTTAAAAATTTAGGTTAGTTTTGTGAGGTTTTTGGAGTTTTTTAAAGGTTTTTAATACCTTCCATAATCAAACATATCTTTCATTTTCTTAGACCAAGGTAAGACTTCCTCAATGTCGAAGCCTTCTTCGTAACCTAATGTTCCTATAAGATAAGAAAGATATTCAATAGTGTCTAAATCATTCTTCAAAGAGCTTTCTATAAGGCTAAATAATGATGATGTAATTGGAGCAAAAACTTTACTATTTCCTTTACTTACATAGAACTTAGCCCCACCTAAAAGCACTTTATAGGATGAGTAATCTATGTCTATACTAATTTTCCCATTATTTAAAAATGCATATATATTCGCTTTTGCTTTTAAAAGTAGTTCTAACTTTTGCTTTGTTGATTTACTCCCCTTTTCTTTGATGGATTCTACATAATCAAAGAACTTGTTAATTAAAGGAATCAATATTCGATTTCTTTCTTTTGCAATAGCTTTTTCATCATTCTTATTTTTTCTTCGATTTCTTGCGCATTAAGAATCATATCAAAGTTCATTTCATTAAGATCGATTAACTCTTTTTCAAGTTAGGTATATTTAGTAGAAGTTAAGAAAGTATCGATTTCTCTAAAAGTAACTACTTCTTTAATCTTTTCTGAATTAGTAATTCCAACTTCATCAACATCAAGGATAAGATATATTAAGTCTTGATTGTTACTTAACTCATTTAATTTTGAAATCAAATCATCTGATACATCAAAGATTGAAAATTTCTTTTCACTTATTGCTGAACCAAATATATTCAAGTAGATTTCTCCAGCTTTACGAACTTTTTGGTTCTTAACATCAAGAATATCAATTGGTAATCTACTTAACTTAAAGACATCTATATCTTCAGCAGCTTCTTTTACTCTATTTATAACTGGTTTAATAATCTCATAGGCTCTAAAAAAGTGATTTGCTAAAGTTTCTTCAGTGATTTCAATTCTACAATCATCTTTTAAATATTTTGTAGCAAGATATAAAGGATAGTCATTTAAGAAGCATTCAAATAGCAGAAATGAAATTAATGATGGAGATATAAGTTCATCATCAAATAACTTAGTAGCCTTTGTATCTTCTTCATATATTACCTTACCTTGATTACCATCCTTTTTAAGATACTAATATGTATTGCAACGAGCAAGATAAACTTTGTCCTTTAGATTAAATTCTAATTTCTTTGCTATAGTTATTTTATTTAGTTTCTTTAACGAAGGATCATCATCAATTGTTATATTAATATGAGTTTTCTTTAAATGACTTTCATCAATTTTAACAAATGGTTTAAAGGCCTCGGGACTCTTTTTAATGAACCCACTTGGTAACTTTTTAACTGTCTCATTTATAGACGATGAATTCTTATATAACTCATAAGAATCATCTATATCACTAAAATAAATAAGTTTTGAATCACTATTTACATTCTTTTGAAGTATATAAGTTAAGATTCGTATTAATTTAAGTGATTCTTCTTTGCAATCATTAATTTTTGTTAAAGCTACTATCAAAAACTTTTGTTTTCTATGTTTTCCTGAAGCTTTGTTATTTCTTCATCAAAATTTATGTTCTTCTCTTCTTACTTCATGTATTTAATTTAAGCATTAATTAATATGAAAATCTATATTTCTTGTTTAACATAAACCGTATGCTAAAATTATCGGAAGAAACAACATAACACAATAAACAATTTTCCATTCAAATTAATAACTTTTTGTGGGTAATTATTTAAATAAAAAAATTGAAAAATTTGAATCTGTAATAATGTACTTGAATTTTGCCATATAGAATATCCTCCGTAATATCTTTATTTGGTATGATTTGAGTTAACATATTTAATTAATAAAACCTAATATAAATAAAACATTTAAAAAACCTTATATTTCGTTAATCAATTTCTTTTATAGGCAAATATGGAATTCCAAATTTTAAAACTTTTTTTCTAAGATTGCTTTCTTTATTTGCATAATAGGATGATAAATAATTTCTTTTAAGTTCTGTAAGAGTTGAAATCGAAATATCACTTAGCCCGTTTTCTTTACAGGAAAAATAATGGTCTTTTTCGCGTTGCATTTCTTTTGGTAGAGAATCAAAAAGTGCGGATCCTATCATATAATCTAAGATTTTAATGTTAATTTGATCTAAATGCAAAGAAGAAATAAAATCAAAGTTTTCTAAAATCATTTCAACGGTTTCAATAGGAGAACCAATAATAAAATTACCAACTGTAAAAATGCCTTTAGTATTTGCATAAGTAATAATATCAATTATTTTTTCCTTTGAAATGTTTTTGTTATAAAATCTTAATACTTTTTCAGAAGAATTTTCTAATCCAAAACTAATAATTTTTACATTAGCATCGTAGGCTAAATCTAATAAATCAAAATCAATGTTTACTGTACTACTTAATGCGATATGCATATCATCAGAAATATTAAATTGTTTTAGCGCGTTTAAAATATTTTTCGCTCTATTTAAATCAAAAGTAAAATTATCATCTATAATCCAAACATTTTTTACACCCCTTTTTTTTAAATCAAGAAAATCTGAAATTATATAATCAAGCGAATGTGTTTTATATTGTGAATACCGCCCTTTTCTCTGACAAAAAGAACAGTTATTTAAACAACCTTGAGATGTTTGTATAATGTTGGAAAAATTATTTAGTTTATAAAAAGGAATTTGATTTAATAAATCTCTATCAGGAAGGGGTAAGTCATCATATCTTATAATGTCAGAAAAATTGTTGTTTCCAATGAAATTACCTATAATTTTACAGATATTAAATCTTGGATCTGACTTACAAGTAAAATCGGCATAAGGTATATCTTCTTTTTTTGTTGCACATAAATATCCAAACGCAATTACATTAGCATTTGTTGATTTCTTAATCTTACAAATTAAATCATAACCAGAATAAATGTTTTCTGATCTTTTAAGCGAAAAAGAATCAAAATCAACGAGCACAAAATCTATTGACTTAGAATTAATAAATTCAACTATTGTTCCATCATCAATTTCTTGGCATGATAAATCAAAAAAATAATTGTCAGATTGGAATGTTTTTTTTAGAATAGCAGATAAATAAGTAATATTAATAGAATACCCGAAACGGAAATGCTTTTTTTCGGTAGGTTTTGGATATATAAATAAACATTTCATTTTTTCTCAACCTCGATCAACGCTCTTAGACCCCATGCTCCTCCGTCTTCTATCTCATGGTAAGGCCATAATCCATTAGTAATTTGAGTATTAACTAAAAAGTTATAGGCCTTCCTAATAGGCGAATCATAGTCAATATTTAAATATTCAATCAGAGCAATAATAGCTATTCCTGTGCAGTAAACGTTCGAACCTACAGGGTGCCCTTTCCAAGGCGCAAATCCTCCATTATCTTCTTGTTGTGTTAAAAGCCACAAAAGTGTATCATGTACAATTTTTTCTTTGCGCAAGGTCGGTTTTTTTGAAGCAGCCATTAAAAAATAAGCGGCTTTATAAGTAAGAGAATTTTTTTCGGACTCCCACAATTTTTTAAGTTCATTATATTTTTCTTCACTTCTTAACTCAGGAATCAAATAAAGCAAAATTCCAGTTACAGGAATTCTAGCAATATCCCTTTTTGTTCTTCCCCGAATTAAATTTTCTTTTTGAGATTTGAGCCGCTCAATTGCCTTTAATCTATTTTGTTCAAATTCTTCGAAATGAGAAAGAAAATATATTGTCCATATAGTATCAGTGTTGCCAACAAAACCTCCGTCATCTCTTTGCGATGAAACCACTTTTTCAATAAAAGCTTTTGGAATTGATTTAGTAGACATCCCGGCTAACAACAATTGAGAAAATAACTTGATCTGTCTCCCTAATTCTAAATCTTTCTTTCTCATTTCTTGTGTCATTTTATATAAACACATAAAAGCTTTATCGCTATAAACACTCATAAAAATTAGATTCCTTATTTAAAAAAATATCATTAATATCAGTAATATCCAGGAGCCACATAACAAATCTATCAATTCCAAAACCAAAACCTGCTTTTGGTTCTATATTGTTTTTAGCTGCATCTAAAAACCAACCCATCTTATCGGCAAACTTTAAAAAAGTAAATTTTTTTAAATAAAACTCGTAAGACGTTTCTCTTACTGAATATTCCACTATCTCACCAATGCGAGGGAAAATTAAATTTCCAGAAAAACCCTTTTTTGCTCTCCACGAAAACGATGTCGGTAGATTAGCCAAAAAAATAGGAATTTTTGTTTTTTTACATAAAATATTAGAAACTTCATCAACATTGCCGCGCGAATCTCCAAGCAATTTATCCACCTTTAAAAAATCATAAACGGGGAAAAAATTTTTAAAAATTTCCTTTTTATTAATAATAGTTATTTGATTACTTTCTAAATAATTATTAAATTTTTGTATCAAAAAATTTATAAAATGAAATAATAAATTTTCAACTTCTATTAAAGTCCCGCAATTCCATTCAACCTCAAGTAAATGGAACTCAGATAAATGTGTTTCATCATTTAAATCATTTCTAAAAGCATGTGTAACTGTATATATATTCCCAAAAGTCGAAGATAAAGCAGAAAGTTTTAAAGAATTCGATGGTGTCAAAAATAGTGAGTTATTTTTTCCAAAATAAATTGTGTTTTTAAGGTTATCTACATATTTTTTTTGAACTATGTTTGTATCAACAAAAACAAAATTTTCGTTTTTAAAAAATTCATGAATATATAAAATAACATTTGAAAGAATCACAAAATAACAATCCTTTTTATTCAACTTTTCCATAAGTCCAATTCAAAATCCTTGTGCCAAATGACATTTCAAATCCAAAAGAAGTAAAAAGTCTTATTATTTTTTCATTGTTTGAAAAAGTCTTAGCAATTATATTTGGAAAAATATTACAAAAAAATTCCAAAGCAAATTTAGAAATACCTTTTCCTCTTTCTTCAGGGAATATGTATATTTCCTCTAATACATGAATATTATGTAATCTTCCACTTTCTCTCATATAACCTACTAGTTTATCTTTTTCTAATATTGCAAAAGTATGCTTACATGAATTTAAATCTTTTAAAATAGAGCCTCTTTTATCATTAAATGATAAAAACTTTTTATCAATCTCGCTCATTTCTAATAGTTTCTTCTTTAATATATTTAAATAACAGGGCTTCATTATAACAACGGAGATTTTTGGCAAAGGCTTTTGATCTAAAAAAAGTTTCTTTGAAGTATTATAAAAAATATCTTGTAAAGTACCATTGTCAAAAAAAGAACAAAAAGACTTTATTTCTTCACGATAAGTATATCCTTTCGTAAAATAAATTTTTCCGAAAGGATAATCTGTACCAAACAAAATCCTGTTAGAGCCAACTATTTTAATTGCATCTAAAATAGTTTGATAATTTCCAACAGTCGACGTCTCAAAATAAACGTTATCGTAGTTTTTTAGTTTCTTTACATTTTCTAAAACCATATCACTTTCATAAATATGCCCTCTACCCATATGAGCTAAAATGATATCTAATTTAGGTGCAACTCTCAGTATTTTTTTGATTTGCTTTGGCTTATCAAGAAATGCCGCGTGTATAATAAGTGGTCTTTTATAATACTCTAAAATTTTATAATACAAATAAAGAGAACTTGAGGGTATCTTTTCGTAGACTACATGGTATTTAGCGCCTTTGAATCCGTTAAAAATATTTTCAACCAAAAAATCATCAAATCTTACAATTGGTAAAATTCTACCATTAGAATTTATCATAGCCGAAAGCAAGTATTCATTATTTTTATTAGAATCATATCCCATGTCAGGAATCGGTAATCCACAACAAAAATCAACACCATTATCATCCATTATTTTTAAAAATGAAGGATAATCATTGTTTAAATTATAATGAAAATTGCTCTCCGAAATTTTGAAATCTTCTAAGCCAAAATGAACATGACTATCAATTATTTTCATCTATTTCTACTAAAAATATAATTTTCTTTTGCAATGCTTCGGAATAAAACAATAATATATCGTCTTTTAAAGTGGTTTTTTCCACATCAAAAATTTTTGTTAACTCATTTACAATATCATCAATATTTCTTTTTCCATCAGCATTTTCAAGCATTTTAAATGACACTAAGTTTAATCTATACTGATTCCCATCATTCACATTTAAAGCCCGAAAAGAATTGTTTACACTTTTTAGAATAACATCATCATTCAACTTTAAAATTGTTCTTCCATCCAACATTGAGGATCCTCCGCTAAATAATCATTTGTTAAAGCAAAAGCTACAGCACGGCATCCACCACATTTGCTAATATTTTTGCAATTATGGCACTTACCTTTTAAATTATTTTTATCTCTAATATCCCATAAGATTTTACTTGAATACCAAGTTTTAAAAATTCCATCAGTAAAAATATTGCCAATAGGTATTTCAAGTCTACGGCAAGGTAATAAAGTACCATCACACAAAATTGCTAAACAAGTAAAGCCAACAGGGCAAAACCCGCCGACTTTATTATCAAAAGAATTTTTTGACAAATTCGCCCATAATGGTCTAGTTCTTCTAATTGCTATTTCGTTAGAAAGTTTTTCAGCTTCTAAATTAATTTGTTCATAAATGCGATGTATTTCATCACTAGAAATAATATCTTCATTAGCGCTATGCCCACACGGAGTAACTCTTTCTAAAGAAATATAATCAATATTCTCTTTAATGGCTAAACTAATAAAATTAAAAATGTCATTTTTATTTTTATTAGTAATTGTAAACATGCTAGATACTTTGAAGTTATATTTTTTTAATAACCTAATACCATCAATAGCCTTATCAAAATTACCTTCGCCACGCGTAGCATCATGTACATGTTGTGTGCCACCATCAAGAGAGACCTGAATTTCATCGAGTTTATTATATTTCAAAAGTTTTTTGCATATTTCATCATCAATTAAAGTTCCGTTAGTAAGGATATGGATAGAACAAATTCTATCTTGCTTATCAAGATAATCAAGCAAAGCAAAAAGAGATTTGCTCATGAAAGGTTCGCCGCCAGTAAGTGAAATTCTTCCAAACATGTTCCATTTATTCAAAGCTTCAATAATTTTATTAGCAATTTCAATCAACTTTTCAAAAGGTAACTCAAAAAAATTGTAATCTCCCTGATAACAATGACTACACCTTAAATTACAATAATTTAAAAAATGCCATTGAAAATAAAATTCATTGGCAGAATTTCTTTTATTCTGTTTATTTTCCATTTAAAAAATAAAAATTGTTTGATTTAAATTAGTTACAGTTACAGTTTGAGCAGCCAAAACACCAATGACCATTATTAAATTCGTCCCAAACTTCCTTTGTGAAAACCATGTTTTCTTCTACTAAAAGAATTGGTTTTTCATAAGTAATTTTATTATCCAATTTTTTTTCCATTTTCTTGTCCTCCTTTTTTATTTTACAACTATAGAAATGATTTTTTCAACAACCAATAAGTAGAATAGTAATGACTGAAAAGAGATTTAATCTCATCAAGTTTTGTCAAATATTAAGAAATTATAGATTAACTGACGTTTAGTTTTAATAATGGGTTCATAAAATTAATGCAAAAAATCTTAAAAGGGTAAAATCATTATCAAATTTTAGGAAGTAACTTTAATACAAGTGAAAAATATTATTTAGTTGCTTTCCTATTTTAATCGCCAAGATAATTCGCCATCTGCCATTAAAAGCTCTTCTCGTATTGCATCATAATATTTTGTAACAACATAATCATCAAAGCGTCTAGCTTCAGAAAGGTATCTTAATGCTGAGTCTTTATTAACATCAACTCCTTCACCATAATAATAACGTAAAGCCTTAAATTTATAGACTCTTGAATCTCCTCTAACATCAGCCAAAGAGAAAAAGTGTTCCGCTCTCTCATAATCTTGTTCTACGCCTAAACCATAATAATGACAAACACCTAAACAATAGAGAGAATCTACATTATATTTAGCACTACCTTCTATAAAATACTTCACAGCTTCATCATATTTTTTTAATGAGTAATAAAATCTACCTATAAGTGAGGCCTGACTCGGATAGGGATATCTTTTATAACCATAAATTAATAAATCACAAGCTTCTTCAACTCCTTCTCTATCTCCTATTCCATGATCTAAATACAATTTCAAAATACTTTCGTATAAATTTTCATAATAGTGGTTTCCTACAAGATTATAACGTCTAATTAAAGCAAAACACGTTTTTGCCAAAGTAGTTGTTTGAAAATAGTCATGTTTCTTTAATAGCCAAAGAAAATCTACTAAATAATCTAAACCACCAATCTCAATTGCTTTTAAATAATAAGAAATAGCTTGGTTAATATCTACTTTTGGACCATAAAGATATTGGTAAGAATAAATTTCACCAAGTCTTTCGTATGCTTTTGCAGATCCTATAGAACTATATTTTTTCGCCAGTTCCAATTCAGCTGGTATATTCCTTTTATTATAAGTCTTTGAGTATTCACATTCTTGTTGAAAACGCTTATCTAAATCGGTTAGTTCAGTTCTACGAATGTAATTAGGTAATTCAATCTTAAAATCTAATTTTTTGATATCTTCACTCTTATTAGAAAAATTTGCGTCACATGTTTTTGAGTCTGATTTAATTCTTTCAAAATAATAATCAAGTATCTTATCTTCTTCATTAAGATAATGCTTTTCTTCGTTTGGCTTTGGAACAACGATAGTAGAAAAATTAATAAGATTCTCCTTTGAATGATCTTCAGTAATATTTATACCATTGAAAAAACTCAATAAATTTTCTTCACTGCCATAAAGAGCCTTAACAAACCACTTTAATCCTTCATGTGCAAACTTTTCATCCATTAAGTAATTTTCTTTTACGTCATAAACAATACTTTGAAGATCTTCTTTAGATTTTATTGAGCAAACAGCTTTTAAAATATCATCTTCACAAAATATTTTTAATATTCTTAATTCTTTTCTTCTATCAGGAAGAAAGTCGCTAAATAATGAAAATAGTCTTTTTCCATCATCAAAAATATCATCAGAATATTGTTCTTTAATTTTTTTAATAATCTCAATGACATAATCATCCATAATGTATTCCTCTAAAAAATAAAAATAAATGAAGTTTTGCGACTTAATTGAAAAAATTTAAGACTAATCAGAAAATTAAAACTGATTCAAAGTCACCATTATTTCTTTTTCGTCAAAACCAAATATTTCTTTTCTAATCTTGCTTTTGATTTCTCTAAACCATCATAAACTTTTTTATATTCAAAATATTCCTTCTTAGCATTCTTAAATACAATTGAATTCTTTTCTCTTTCAGTGGCTAATTCTTTATATTTATGATCGAATTCATCATATGTACTCAAAAGAAAACTTCTAATTAAATCACTGAAAAAAGTATTTCTTTTTTTGTAATCTTTCTTTAAGTCAGAAAATTGATTCTTCGTTTCATCAAATTTTTCTGAAGTAGCATCAAGTTTATTCTTAGCTTCTAAATACTTGTTTTCCAAAAAAGATAACTTACGATTCATTGAATTTAGCTTTTCGCTTATTCGATTAATTTCTTGTTTGCATTTAAGTTCTTCTTTTTTGCTTTGATAAATAGCAAGCAATTTTTTGTCGATAGATTTACTAACAATTCCTACAACGCTAATATCATCTTTACTACCATTTACACTTAAATAATCAAGATTAGTAATTAAATTACTTTGCAAATCCTCATTATTTTTGTAAGAATTTAGCAAAAGTTCTATTAAGTCACTGTAAAAATTACTTGTTGATTCTAACGATGAAAATGAATCTTCAACACCATCTGTCCCCATTAAACAAGCAACTATATTTTCTTTGCATTCAATTAAAACATGTCTCATTTCATCTAAAGCGTTTTTGTCAGACATTGATGTTGTAACATTAGCAACACAGTTCTTATCAATAGGCATTGGATCAAAACTATTACCTTTTTCATCGAAAATAAATATATGCCCATCGCCTTGTTGAATTAAAATTAAATAGCCATCAATTAATAATCCACCAAGAAGAGTTGTACCATAAGCTTTAATAATCTCATCATTTGTTAAGCCTTTAGTTGTTTCTATTTTAAACTTAACAATTTCATCCTCACTTATTTGGTTATTAAAATAATGGTTAGTTACATTTTCAGTCCACCTATTTAAAATTGAAAGCTTTAATTTATAGAAGAAATCTAACTCTTTTTTCTTGTCATTGAACAACGTTTCTAAAAACGTCAAATCAACGTCATTAACAATGGATCTTAAAGTTTCAAGCAATACTTCGCATGCAATTTTTGAGCCAAATGCACTTCGAAAACATCTTCTATCACCATGTCCATCAGCAACTGCAAAGATTAAAAACTTACCATCACTATCACGATAAGATAAAGAATAATCTTGGCATGGTAAACCTTTTCTTTTATGCGAGTTTCCTAAAACTGTTTGATTAAATATCAAATAATTTGAAATCATTTAATTACCAATTACTTTCATCTAAATCAATAATAGTGTAATCACTTGAATTATTATCAGTCTTCTTTGTTTCAGAAGATGAACTTTTATTTAAAGTAACACCTTTACAAGGGAGCATTTGCATAGTTTGATTAATAATCTCTACTGCATTATTTGTATCAGAACTTGTTCTGCTCTTACTATTAACCATTGAAGATGTGATTGAAGCAACTTTAATTAAAGCTTTCAAGGTATCGTTATCATGCACACTTATAACTGCTTCGCTATTTCCAACAACTCTAGCTAATGCTTCTTGATCAGCGTCTTCTCCGACTGCAATTCCAATTTTAGTTGCATGTCTAAACCAAGTATTATTTTTATTAGCATTTTTTAAAATATTAATATACGAATCAGTAGGATGACCATCAGTTAAAAATAAAATAACAGGAATACAGAAACCAACTTCACTTTTAAGAAGTTCACTTCTTGAAAGTTTTTTATCTAATTCACTAATAGCATTACCTAAGTCGGTTGTCCCGCCCGCTACAAGATCGGTCCAAACAAAATCTTCTAAATCTTCAAGAGTGTTTTCGCTAGTAATCCATCTTGATCCAGTCGAAAAAGCTAATGCAGCAATTTTTACCTGGGCATCTGGATTCTTTTCAGAAATATCTTTTAAAACATCTACTGTTTCATGCATTGCTTCATTAACTGCAGCAATCTTTTCTCCAGACATACTTCCAGAAGTATCTAAAACGTAAATTATTGGTAAAACTTTCTTTACCATTTCAGTTGTATCGATTATATTTGGCATAACTTCCTCCTCCTTTGTCAAATAATTTTTATTTCTTTATCAAAAACAATAAATTTTATACCTGTTAAAACTGGGACAAGTTCATTTGGTTTAACCATTCTAACTTGCCCTGAAGTAGTTATTGCTTTTAATTCTTTTCCCATTTCATTTTTTAGACATAAAACTTTTTTACCATTACTAATTACATAAACACTATGCAAAATAGGATTAAGGGCTTCAGTATCATTACAAGAACCAAGTTGACAACGATAAAGCCAAGTTCCTCTAGCAATTGTTAGAGAATATTCTGGTAACTTTAATTTATGTTTGACGTTATAAATTCGGCCGCACTTTTCACATTTAGTATCACTTGCATCGTGAATAAATATTTCATTTCCGCAATCGCATTTTACAATTTCACTTTCAAATCTAGTTAAAACTTTAAGCCAGTCTGTTTCTCTTAAACGTTTACTTGGGTTTAAAATAGCTTCTCTTGAAAATGATTTTTTAAAAGCATCTTTAATATAATCAGGCATATATTTCCAGCGTAGAGCAACATTAGGTTGAAGTCGATCAACCGGAGCATTACTTCTATCATTTTCATCATAGATGAAAAGGGCATTGTTTCCATAGATTTGTTCAGCAAATGCTGGAGTCATACAAGGTATACTTACCCATCTTTTCCCTTCTAAAGGATGATTATTACATAAGATGATAAATAATATTATCGCTAATGAAAAACGATCAGATTGTGTGTTAGGCAAAACTTTATTGTGACCTGAAACAATTTCAGGAGCCATATAGCGTGGCTTACCAATAATACCCATATTTGTATTATTAGGTGCGACGTTATCGTTATCACAAATTAAAACATCGCCAGTATCGGGATTAATAAAGAAATTGCCATCGTTTAAATCTTGATTACTATAACCTTTGTTGTGCAAAATTCTAAAAGCTGAAGTAATTTTTAAACAAACTTCTATTGCTGCTTTAAATGAAGGAAATTTTACGCCACGAGCAATAATAAATTCAGATAACTCATGATATTCTTTTGGTCTTAATTTCATGACATAACCGAAACTATTATTTATAGTTGTTGTTAAAGCTTCGGGCCATAAAAAATTCTTATCTGGTGAGCCATTAGAGATGTTGTTCTTTAAATTTTCATAAAATTTCTTTTTATTTGTTCCAAAAGTCCTATACCATTTAAGAGCTTTTCTTTCACCTTTATATTCAACTTCATAAACATCACCTTGCCCACCACTTGCAAGGAATCTTATGATTTTAATATTATTGCCATCGATTGATTTTAATATATCGCCTGGTTTAAATTCAGTCATATCTCCCCTTTCAAATTATTTATAAGTTCAAACTAATTTTGTTTTTCTAACCTTTATAACGATCTTTAATGGAAATAAATATTCATTGTTTTGAAATAATTATTTAGCAAGATTGGATATAACTCTATTATAAATCAATTAGTATTCTTCATGAATTGATTTCAAGAGTAATCCAACCTTTTTGCTAAATAGTCTTTCTTATGTAATTGCTTAGTTTTAACTCAGTTATTAACGACCTAAGAAATCAAGTATTTTCTCTTTTTGATATTTTATCTTTGCATTAAAATTGGCTTTTCTTTTTTGCTCATCATTAGCTAAATTATTAAATGTTTTGGCTAATTTGCCAAATAGACC
>CALVLC010000037.1 GCA_944336335.1 uncultured Bacilli bacterium
TTAAGTTCAGGAACGAACCTAACAGAGTAGTTATACCGATAATCAGCGAAGACACTACAATAACTTTCTACGCCATTTGCAAAAAAGATAAATTGCATATCTTAAGAAAAATTCAAAAATGAAAGAAGCCAAGGAATCACTCCTCAGCCTTTATCGTTGTTTCAAATCCTGAATAGAACTTGAATGTTATTGATTTATCTTTATGGACTATTGCTTTTTCTAGATTGAAATTAAATAACGCTTCATCCCATTCAGTAATGAGTTCACCTTTCTTAAGTGTCTCAATGAAGATATTAAACTTATTAACTTTTAGTTTTATTTCATTCTTTTTAGTAATAAGTGAATTAAGTTCAGCTTCTTTGTTTTTATAAATATCTTCAAGTTCTGCATACTTTTTTCGCCAAATTGTTTGATCTTGCTGCGTGATCGTATTCATCTTAACAAGCAATTCAAACTCTTTGTTCATATTATTGAGTTCATTAGATAATGCTTCTATTTGTTTATCCAATGGTGATGTATCAAGAGCTTTGTTAACTGCTTCTATAAGATTAGTAATAAGAAGGTCTTTGCTCTTAATCATCTCGTTATAAGCTTTAAGAAACATTTTGATGGGGGGTATAAATTGAAAAAAGTTAAAAAAATATTTCTCGCGTAACAAAAAAGACCACCCGGCACATAAGAACCAGATGGTCAATCAATATTATTAAAAGGATAGGGTGTGCAGTTGCCGTTGTTAGGGGTGTGCAAAATAAGGGTTGCCGTGTAATAGTGCACACCTGCCGTTTCAAAGTGAACCTTAAAAATGATGGTTTTTTGATGAATTTTAGAGATTTCGGCTCCCACTATCACAACGGCGTAATTTTAAAAAGTGGCCATTTAAGCCTAAAATCAAAAAAAGTCTGCACACCCCTAGTCATCGACTAAGAATGTATCAGACATGTTGTTCTAATATGGTGGCCTCTATCGGACTTGAACCGATACGGTATCGCTACCAGTAGATTTTGAGTCTACCTTGTCTACCAATTTCAACAAGAGGCCGCGAAAAATATTATATCAAAAATTCCTTTTATTAAAAGAAAGAAAATCGTTTAAATTAGTCCACTCTCATATAGATCAATACAATGCGAAATTACTTCCTTAGCTCTTTTGTTACCTTCTACTTCTTTTTCTTCAACATCAATTCCTTCTAGCTTTTTATAAATATCAAAAAAGTTTTTGATTTCATCGAAAATATGACGAGGTAATTCATTAATATCTTGATAGCCTTTATAAAATGGGTCATCAACACAAACAGCGATGATCTTTGAATCTTTTTTGCCGTTATCAGTCATATCTAAAACACCAATTGCTCGACAAGTAACTAGTGTATAGGGGTGTAAAGATTCACTACATAAAACAAGAACATCGAGAGGATCACCATCTTCACAATAAGTTAAAGGTATAAAACCATAATTGTGTGGATAATGCGTTGAGGTATATAAAATACGATCTAATTTTATTAAGCCAGTTTCCTTATCGATTTCATATTTTGTTTTACTACCTTGTGGTATTTCAATAAGAACTTTAAAAAGAGATGGCGTTACATCTTCTCTTTTAAAATTTTTATATAATCTCTTAAGTCCTTCTTTCATAATATAATTATAAAAATTTAAAGATTTTTTGTCATTAAATTAAATTTTGGTCAAATTTAATAACTTTCATCAATTTTTCCATGCCACTGAAATGGAAAATCTATATTTCCAAGAATTATTTCTCGATTAATTAAATCGTAATCAAAATCATGATAATAATCAAAACCTAAAGAATTTACTTCTTCTTCGTTTTCCATAATGTCATAAAGTTTTGAAATATTTCCATCAATAATTCCATTACCTTTAGCTTCAACTAAAAGACAATCAGTTTTAATTGGATATTCATAGATATTTTTGGAAGCTCTTTTAACAATAAATTCATAATCGTCTCCTTCTGGAAAATATCTAAAAGTTAATTGCTTAAATTTATCTAGTGCATCACTTAATTTAATATCTTCATAAGGAATTGTATCATGTGTTTCTGAAAAGTCACTTGATCCATAAAAAGTATCTTTGTCAGCTTTAAAAACAACTTCATCTGTTAATCTACCTTTGATTAATAAACAAATATAATAGTTCACTTCTTCTAATGTAATATCTTTTTTAAACAAGAAGACACGATATAAATTTTCAGGATAATCTTTCCATAAAGCTTTGATCTTAATAAATTCCATATTTACACCTCGAACGTCTATATTTTATCTTGATATACTTCTTTTAAAAATTAAAAGTTTAATCTTTAGTTAAGATTATTTAAAATTTAATGGTATGAAAAAGGAAGAAAAATACTTTAACTGCGTTGATCAAAACGTCCTTAACGTTAAAAACAAAGTTATTTTAGTAAACGGAGCAACAGGTGGAATCGGTTATTCGCTTGTTACTTATCTTTCTTATCTTCAAAATGATTTATACCTTTTAGTGAGGAATCTAAAAGAAGGTGACAAAATTAAAAATGAACTTGAAAATAAATTTCATAATAAAATCGAAGTAATTTATTTTGATTATTTGGATAGAAATTCTCTTCTAAATATTATCGATTTAGTTAAAAACCTTGCAAAAGTTGATTATTTTGTAAATGTCAGTGGAATTTATCACCAGCCTTATGAAATAATTAATGGGATAGAAAAAACTTATATTGTTAACTTTTTTAATCCAGCTTTTCTTATAAATGAACTCTTAAAAATTAATAAAAATCTTAAAATAGCTGTTGTAAGTAGCATCACTTCATCAACTAAACTAATTCGCAAAACTCTACTTTTAAGCAACGCCAAAAATTTTGTTTCAACTTTGAATAATATCAAGAACAAACACAAAAGATACGCCCTTTCTAAACATCTATTAAGTAGTTATCTTCTTTACTTAAAAGAAAATCAAAATAGGAATATAACTTTAACTCATCCTGGGATAGCTGTTACAAAACTTTTTGATAAAAAGAATAAAGCTTATAACAAACTCTTTTATATCTTTACTCCTCAAATAATGAAACTCATTTTTATGGATAGTTCTAAAGCTGCCCTATCTATTTTAAAAGGTATTGACTGCGACTATACCCCATTAAATAAATGGATTGGACCACGCGGACTATTTCACTCATGGGGCTATCCAAAAATTTACAGTTTAAATAAAAACCTTTTAAATCCTATAGAAAATAAACAAATTTTCAATTTAGCAAACAAGGTTAATGAACAATGAAATGCTTAATAATTTATTTCACTGGAACATATAATACTAAATATTTAGTTGAGAAAATTAGAGATAGACTTAAACAAGAAAAGTTATTTGAAGTCGATACTTTTTCTATTGATAGAAAGTCGTTAAAGCCTAATTTAAAAGGGTATGAGTTAATAATTCTTTCTTATCCGATCTATGCTTTTAATGCGCCAATTATTTTTGATAAGTTTGTTAAGTCATTAAAGTTTATTCCAAATCAAAAAATAATTATTGCTAAACAAAGTGGCGAACCAATATTCTTGAATAATTCATCTTCGTATACATTAATAAGGAAGATCAAAAAGGATAAAGTCAATTTGCTAAATGAATATCACTTCTTAATGCCTTACAATATTCACTTCCGTTATGACGATAACTTTATAAAAGAACTTTTCACTTATAATAAAAAACTTTTAGATATTATGATCTACGAACTTAAGAATAATATTGTTCATAAAGTTAAATATAATCCAATATTGGCTTTTAATACATTTCTTTTTAAAATCCAAAGACTTGGCGGTCCAGTTAATTCCTGCTTTTATAAAGTTGATTATTCTAAATGCATAATGTGTCAAAAATGCATTAAGCAATGTCCAATAAATAACATTACTTTAGATACAAAGACTAACAAAATTAAATTTCACAATAAATGTTTAATGTGTATGCGTTGCTCATTCTTTTGCCCAAAAGATGCTATTAACATCGGTATGCTCCAAAACTGGAAAGTAAATGGCGGATATAATTTAAATAGAATCGAAAACGATGCAACACTTAATGGAGATTATCTGTCCAAACACCAAAGTAAATTCTTTAAGCTATTCATTAAACCGATTGATAAAATCAATAAATTGTACGATAAATACTTTAGTAAAGATTAATCTTCTATAAATTTGATAATTGATAATCTTATTAAACTTTATTAGAGGTTAGACGTGAGTAAGTCCTTTATTCTTCTACATCACTTTAAATAAAAACAATAAGCTATATTGTTTGAGAATCAATTTTATGATGTTTTTTGCAAACTCAATTTAATTTAAATTATCATCAAAAATACGATATTAATCGTCTTTTTTGTTTAGGGCAAGAAGAATTGAACTAGAATATTTTTCTTTTCTTTTTCTTAAAAGATATGAATATAAAGGATAATTAACTGAAACTATTAGTATCCCTAATAATCCAACAATAACTCCAATAGTAATGAATAATGCTGATCCATCACCAATTACTTTCATTGCTAAACACATTCCAACGCCTAGTAATAAAGTTCCAATTATGCCGAAAGTAAAAGTAAAAATATAAACAGGTAATTTACATTTTTTATCTAATTGCTTTGCTTCTTCTAAGCCTGATTTCTTAGGATTAATCTCATACTCTTCCCTTAATTTTTCTTCATCAAAATCTTTCATCTTTTTCCATCCTTTCAATATTTTTGTAAATCTTCAAGATTGATAATGCTATAATCTTTTTGACTCGATTTACTGACTATATTAAAGAATTTACAGCAATGTTTTTTAACGACAAAATTAACCAAAAGTGTAGGATTTTATATGAATGCTAAAGAAAAATTAATTAATGCTTTATGCAAAATATTATCAACAAAAGAATTTATAGATGTTAACGTCAGTGAAATTTGTTTAGTTGCAAAATGCCATCGAACTACTTTTTATGCTTATTATTCTAATGTTTTAGAACTTTTAGAAGATGCTAAAAAGAAAGCAATTGAAGATTTTGAAGAAAGAAATAAAAATTACAATATAGACATAAATTCTCGAAATGAAGATCTTGTTTTAAAATATCTTTATTTTGTAAAGGAGAATGCTTCTTTATTTAAAGCCTATTTTAAAAATAATCTAGCATTCAATGCTGAGGAAGATTTTAATCTTTTATTCAATAAAGAGATATTACCAAAAGCTAAGCTAAAATATAAAGATAATGAAAAGGCTATTTATTACATAACACGTTTCTTTGTTGATGGCTTTTTCTCAATAATTAAAATATGGATGAAAAATAATTTTAAAGAAACACCAGAAGAGATTGCCGAAATCGTTTCTAAAATCCAGGTAATTTAATTAACCAAAAATATGTAAATTTTATTTTATTTTCTTGCTATATCTAAATAAAGTAAGATATCAGCTTTACCTTCTTGCTTTGTATTTTTGTAAACCTTGTTATCGTAACCACCAATTTCAAAGCCAAAGTTTATATAAAAATCAAAAGCATCAAGATTGTTATCTTGACAAATAGTAAATAAACCAATAAGACCATTTTCTAAAGCATATTTATAAGCTTCATTCAGTAGTGAACGTGCTACACCATGATGACGATACTCACTTTTAACTTTTAAATCAGATAAATAAAATCTTGAATTGAAGTCTTTTGTTAGTATTGCTAAGCCAATACATTCATCATTATAATAAGCTCCAAATGAAACATAATCATTCATCTCATCAAAATTATAATTTTCGTCAGGGAAAGTCATCTTTTTAATTTGTTTACTTGGAAGTAAGATTTTTTTATATAGCCAATTTTTACCATCAAACGAAACTTCAACTTTACCTTTTAAATCAAATGGTTCATTTTTTAGATTTAAATCTTGAGCGTGTTCTTTATCTATTTTAATAACTTTCATAAAAAACAGTTTATTCTATTCAACAACCTTTTCAAAAACAACTACACAAGCTCCAAGCCAATCTGAAAAATCAAATTTAACAAGTCTCCATCCATCTTTTGCCTTTCATCTAACGTTTCTTGTAACTTTTTGGTCAATGATTTTTTACTTAATGAGTAGCCTAAAGTAACAGTTTCATACTTATATTTTTCCATATTTATAATATCAATATCCTTTCAAAATTAGTAAAAACCTCGCAAAACTGAATTATTTATATTAATCTTCAATTCTTTCAATCTTTATAATTACTGGTCTAAGACCATCATTACATGAAACAATTACAACTCCTGGATGCTTTTTAGTATCAATCAAAGTTTCATCATACCAACCATCAGATCCATTAGATAAAGCAAAAACATATTGATAAATTGCTTTCCATGCTTCATCATAAAATCCATCAGGTTTAGCATAATCACTATAAAACACTTGACCTTCTTTCATTAATGGACAAGTCGAAAAACCTTTAATCCCATATTCTTCAGCTAAATCTTTTTGTAATGTAGTTTTTAAAATTGTTATCTTACATTTCTTCATAATTATTACCTATAAAAATTATATGCCAAATACAAGGACCGGGTTTCTTTTTTGTAGGTAAATACAACTAACTCGATTCCTAACATAATAATTGCCCCACACCTTACTTGATATTTTCAAACATTTTTCTAGTCTGAGAATTCATTTTTTTGTATCAAAACGTTAGTTATTAGATGGCAGGGGCTAGCAGAATCGAACTGCTATAACCAACTTCGGAGATTGGCAGTTTACCATTAACTTAAGCCCCTATTTTAATTTATCAACAAAAAATAGTTTACTTTTGCAGGGTTTTTCTAATTTTCATTGCTTTCTTCATAGCGATTATGTTTTTCATAAACCTCTTTAATTTTTTCTTTTACAGCTATGTCTTCATCGCTCCTTCTTCCATTTAATTTAAGAAAAGTTCCTTTCTTCAATAAGTAAACTCCAAATATAATACCAACAAATGATATCATACAAACAATAATTGAAACCCATCCTAAATATTCAGGAAAATCTTTTAATGCCAAAGGAAGAACAAGAAAGAAAACAAAAAGAAATAGGAAGATAAATAAAACAATACTTCCTATAACATAATAAAGTTTATAGCTTAGATTTCTTTTTGTTTTATAATTTGAGTTCTTCACTAATTGTTTTCTTTCTTAATGCTTCGTATTCAGATTCAGTAATTAAACCGTTTTCTTTAAGTCGTTTTAGATCATTAATTTTCTTTTCTAATGATGAAACACCTGCGTTTTCTTCTTTTGTGTCACTTTTCTTTTCTTCAATCCCAACATTAAATTCTTTTTCATCCATTAAAAGAAGAATAATACCAGCAATGATACTACAAAAAATCAAACAAACAATTGAAATAACAAGCATGTCATCTTTGTTTTTACAGTTTTCTAAACGTTTTAATGTTATATGACCAACTACAATTGCTACTATTGGAATTGCAAGAGCTAAAATAGAACCCATTGAAAAAAATACAATTGAAGCAATTGGATATAAATCATAATAAGAAACACTTAAAAAACCAAAAAATATAAAAATTTCAACAAGAATAAATAAAAGTATTCTTATTCCAATTGAAATATAAATAAATGTTTTAGCTGTTTTTTTCATAATAGTTACCTAATAAAATTTGTTTTTACTGGAATTTCATATTTTGGCTTTTCGATGCCTTTTTCTTTTCCAGCTTCAATACATTTTAAAATCCAAGCCATATTTTGAGATAGAGTTCGCATGGTTTGAAGTCCTTCTTCATCTTTTTCAACTTCTTCTGGAATATTTCCATGAACCATATTCCAATATTGAGAAGAAACTTGAATCATATTTTTAATCGTGAAATATTTATTTAAGCGATCAAAAGATGCAGTTGCTCCACCTCTTCTACAAGAAACAACAACGGCTCCGATTTTTCCAGAAAAATCTCCACCTGCATAAAATAAGCGATCTAAAAATGCCGAGATTTGTCCGCTTGGTCCACTAAAATAAACTGGTGAGCCAACAACAATTCCATCGATTGTATCAAGTCTTTCAATAACTCGATTTACTAAATCACTGTTATAAATACATTTATGAGTTTTTTTACAAGTTCCACAAGCGATACAACCAGCAATTGGCTCTTTTCCAATCCAAAGAATTTCGCTTTCAATACCTTCTTTTTCTAAAGCATCACTAATTTCTTTTAAAGCTCTATTTGTACAGCCAAATTGATGTGGACTTCCATTAATTAATAAAACTTTCATATTGTTTCACTTCCTTTATATATTTTAGCAACTTCTTCATTTAAATTCATTTATTGACTTAATTTTCTTGCTGCTATTTTCAAAAATGAATTAAATTTATTTCTAAAATTTCTGGTTAAAATATCAAAAAACTCGCAATTAAGTTAAGATTTGCGAGTTTTTTGATTTAATTTAAACTCTTAATCTATTTTTCATCAGCATGAACGTCAAAAGCTTTGATTAAATATTCCCCAACTCCAGGTGCTTCTGGATTATGAGTTCCATGTCCTTTGTCAAGCTTTCTAATTTCATTCATCTCTTCTTCAGTTAATCTAAAATCAAAGATATCAAAGTTAGATTTAATACGTTCAGGTTTAACAGAACGAGGGAAGGTGATAACTCCTTCTTGAGTTATCCATCTTAAAATAACTTGACCAGCATTTTTATGATATTTTTCAGCAATCTTTAAAATTACTGATTCATTTAGTAATTCTTTATTTCCTTGACCAAGAGGTGCCCAGGCTTCTAACTTAACATCATCTTTTTTAAGTAATTCTCTTAAATCTTTTTGAGCAAAATAAGGATTAAATTCAACTTGGTTAACACTTGGTTTTGTTTCAAAATGAGGAACAAAGTTGTTCCAAATTTTTGGAGTCATATTTGAAACACCAATTGATCTAATTTTACCTTCTTTCTTAGCTTCTTCCATAGCTTTCCAAGCGCCGATAACATCGTCATATGGTTGATGAACTAAATATAAATCAATGTAACCTAAACCAAGTTTTCTCAAAGATTTTTCAATAGCTTTTTTAGCATTTTCATAACCATAATCTTGAAGCCACAGTTTTGAAGTTACAAAGATTTCATCCCTTGGAATGCCACTATCTCTAACTGCTCTTCCAACTTCCTCTTCATTAAAATAAGCAACAGCGGTATCAATATGACGATAACCAATCGTTAAAGCCTCACTTACTGCTTTATAAGTCGAACCATCTGCAGGAATTTGAAAAGTTCCAAAACCTAAAACAGGAATTTTAACGCCATCATTTAATAAAATATATTCCATTTTTAAAGCCTCCTTAAATCTTTACACTATTTAACATTCTCACTACATCTAAGTTGAAGTGATCGATAATTTCAGTTTTTCCAGTATCTAGTTTTTTAATTTCATTCATGTCTTCTTCAGAAAGTTTAAAATCTAAAATATCGAAATTTTGTTCCATTCTTTCTTTATGAGTAGATTTAGGAATTACAATAACTCCTCTATCCATATTCCATCTTAAAGCAACTTGAGCAGCAGTTTTTCCATATTTTTTGCCGATCTTTACTAATATAGAATTATTAAAGATATCATGACCGCCTTCTGCAAGTGGTCCCCAAGCCATTGGAACTACTCCAAGTTTTTTCATTTCATTAATATCAAACTCTTTTTGATAGAACGGATGACACTCAACTTGATTAACCATTGGTTTAACTTCCATATTTAAATAAAGGTCAAGTAAACGTTCTGGATAAAAATTAGAAACACCAATTGCTTTAATCTTTCCTGCTTTATAAAATTTTTCTAAAGCACGATATGCTCCATAATAATCAGCATAGGCTTGATGAAGAATAACAAGATCAATATAACCAATATCGAGTTTCTTTAAAGCTTTTTCTAAAGCTAATTCAGTTTTTTCGTCTCCAAAATCAGACATCCAGATTTTTGTTGTTACAAAAATTTCACTTCTTGGAATTCCACTATCTCTTATTGCTTTTCCAACTTCTTCTTCATTGCCATAAGCCGCGGCGGTATCTATTAAACGATATCCAACCTCGAGTGCGTCTTTTACACAACGATAAGCATCTTCATTGTTTACTTGAAACACACCATAACCTAATAAAGGCATTTTCTCTCCATTATTAAGAACTACTTCTTCCATATCTATATTCTTTTTTAATTAATGCTCTTTAAAATTATTGGTAAAGCATCATTTACCATATCAGTTAATTTTCTTTGATCACTTGCCATTGCCCAAGAAAGCATCAAACCATAAAGAAAAGCATTAATTGTTTGTGCTTTCTCTTTTTTATCTTCACCAAGAATTAATCGCAAAGTTTCTTCATCAAATTTAAGTTTATAATCTTCATTAACTCGATATGCAATCCAACTTCTACAAATCTCTTTTCCTTTGTCTTCAATAAGTTTTCCAAAAAAATAACAGTATTCTGCAAGCTTTTTAGTTATAGATGCAGTTGAATTAATTATTTCTTTTCTTAGATTTTGCCAGTCTTCATACATAAATTCTTCAACAACATCTTCTTTTTTATTGAAATATGTATAAAAAGATCCTTTCGAAACATTAGCTTTTTTAGTGATGTCTTCAACACTAATTTCACTAATTTGTTTTTCTTGGTTTAACTCTTTAGCTGCTTCAATAATCTTTTTTCTTGTTAACTCAGCTTTTTCTTTTCTTGTCATGATTATTTTACCTTTCACTTATATTTTTACTTTATTGACTGTGAGTCAATGACTTTTGGTCAATAAAATTTATTTATTTTTCTTCTTTACAAGTTTCAAAATCTTCGATAAACTTAACAACAATGAAAAGACGTTGCTTTAAAGAAAAAAGAAAGTATTTAATTAGTTAAGACACTAATAGCCCCCAATTTCTAAGGGGGCTTTTTTCTTGTTTAAAGCAAAAATTTTGGAGGGTTGAATATGAAAGAGAAACTTAAAAAGTTAAAAAACAGTTTCACTGGAAAAGATATCGTATTATCTTTCCAACACATGTTCGCAATGCTTGGTTCAACTATTTTAGTTCCAATGCTTTGTGGTTTAAGTGTTCCTCTTACCTTAATGTGTGCAGGTATCGGAACACTTATTTTTTATTTTATTACTAAAAGAAAAGTTCCTGTTTTCTTAGGTAGTTCATTTGCACTTTTACCTTGTTTAATTGCTGTAATGAATTGGCCTACTGCTGATGGTGGTGCACCTGATCTTACTATTGGTAGTGCAGATTACAACCAAAGAGCCGCTGTTGTAATGATTTGTGTTGCAATAGTTGGTATCATTTCAATGCTTTTCTCACTTATAGTTAAAGTAGTCGGACCAGAAAAGATTAAAAAACTTTTACCACCAGTTGTTACTGGACCAATCATTATGTTAATTGGTTTAACAATGATTACAAAAATGTTCTATAACAATATCTTTGGTCAATATGTCGGAAACGATGCTGGACCTGATGCTTGGAAAGTATGGACTTCAGCTATCGTTACTTTATTAACAATTGTTATAGTTAATGCTTTCTCAAAGCAAAAATCATTTATTAAAATTATTCCAGTCTTAATCGGATTTATTGTTGGCTACGTCTATTCATTAATAATTTCTATCCCTGGAATTCCAGGTAATCCTTTAATTGATTTTGAAAACTTCACAAACGGAACACTCTTCGGAGTTGATAAAATCGTAATTTTCCAACAAGCAGATAAAATTTGGGGCTATTTTGGACCAGAAGGATTAGGCAATATTGATACAAATATGCTTGTTTCTGGTATCTTAATGGCTGCACCAATGTCACTTGTTACATTAATGGAACACCTTGGTGATATTAGTGCTAACTCAATTATTTGTAACAAAGATTTCATGAAAGATCCAGGCCTTCATAGGACAATTTTAGGCGATGCTTTATCTACTACAGTTAGTGGTATTTTAGGCGGACCTGATATTACAACTTATGGTGAAAATAGTGCTGTTTTAGCAATCACTAAAAACTTTGAAACAAAAAATATTGCTCTTGCTGCTGTAATTGCAATTTTAATGGGCTTCATTGTACCAATTGGAAATTTATTTGAAACAATTCCTCAATCAGTTGTTGGTGGTGCTTCAATTATTCTCTTTGGTATGATTGCTGGAAATGGTTTAAGAAGCTTAGTTGATACAAAACTCGATTTATCAAATACTAAAAACTTACTTATTGTCTCTATTACATTAGGTGTTGGACTTGGCTTTGCTGGTCTTTCCTTAATTGGTGATGTCACCGGAAACAATGCCTTTAAAGTAATGATTGGCGATGTTGAAATTTCCGCTCTTGCTATTGCTACTATTGTTGCTATCTTACTCAATCTCATTATTCCATCAACAAAAGAAATTGAAGAAGTTGATACAAGCGACATTAATACAGTTTCTCTTTCTCAAGCAAGTGGTGTTGAAGGTTTAGATGTTGTTCATACCGAAAAAGAAGAAACAAACGAAAAACCTAAAAAGAAATTCTATTGGTTCACTTTTAAAGGAAAACCAAAAGAAAACACTGAAATAAATAAGGAAGAAAACACTTCTAAAGAAGAATAAAACTCTTCAAACCTTTATTAAATATCAAATTTTAAAAACTTGCATGGCTCCTAAAGTCCATGCAAGTTTTTTTAATTCAAAGCTTCTTGTTCAAGTTTTATGTTGTTTTTTAACATATAATCTATTGCTTCGCTTATCGTTTTATTAAGCTTAACCTTGTTCTTTTCTTTAAGTAAAGTTAGGTTACGTTTATCAGTGCTTGTTAATTCTTTTCCATAAGTTTTGAACTTTTCAAGGGTTGCAACACCCATATTAAAAAGTTCAAAATTAATTCCAGTTTTTTCAACAAGATCAAAATAGATATTATATCCGCCCCAATCTATATCCCCACAATGGTAAAAAGTTAAATTTGGATTAAAATCATGTAATAATTTTAAAAAGCTAACAACTCGATGAGTTGGATGACCTTTTGAGAAAACATATAAATAATTAGGATCATTAAAATAATTAAATGTTGTTTCGTTTTCGATTGTCATTACTTTACTCACATTAACTTCTTGAATCAGATTTTCGTTTAAGCTATTTGATGGAACGGCAAAGATTGACTTTGTAGCATTTAAATCAATTATTTGGTCATTAAGTTTAATTTTTATATCACCTTTAACATAAACAAAACCAACATTTTTACTTATGTTATAGTGCTCACAAAAATCATAAAAATCTGTAAAATTATAATTTGAAAATTGCTTAACTCTTTGAAAAATTAGATCACTATTTTTCTCAAGAATTTTTGAATCGGAAAAAAGTTTTATTGAAAGATTTCTTAATAAAATATTCTCTTTATTATCCATGATTCCATTTACTGCTTTAAGAATAATTTCTAAACTTTCATGGTTTTTATAAATGGATTTTGGAAGATGTAAATTGTCAATACTTTCGATAGATTTTTTTAATAAAGCCTGCAAAACTTCATTATTTTTGTATTTTCCAAGCAAATCCTCAAGATATGCTTTCTCTTTTTTGAGTTCTTTTTTAGGGTCGTTTTCTCCTAATACTTCAAATATGTCTTGTAGTTTACCAAGGTTTAAAACAACTTTAAAATCAGGAGTATTTTCATTTTCAAATTCAACAAATTTACTAGCTTTAAGTTCTTTAAAAGACTCATTATATAAATCATCTTCATTAAAGGAAGATGAATGAATTTTACCAAGAACATCGTCTTTTAAACTAAGATAAATTTTTCTAGTTTTTTTAAAATCTAAGAATGCGCCACTACGTAAATATTTCTTAATCAAAAGTTTTAAAATTGTTTTACTGAGTTTATTCATCTTGACGCACTCCTTCAATTAAAATTGCTCTATTATTATGTTTAGCCATAGTAATTGTAGTATCAAAATAACTCATCATAATTGGTGCTCTTTGAGATGGAACAACAACTAAAAATTGTTCGTTTAAGGTTTTAAAATAAGAAATCATTGCTTCAATTCTTTGTTCGTCCATATTGTTAAAGGCTTCATCAAGAATTACTAAGCCCATTGGTGATTCTCTTTTGTTATATGAAAGTGAAGCTGTAAAGATTTGTTCAAAGCTGGCTGCAATAATGATATAGAATGGAGTTTGAGTTTCACCACCACTCTTTTCATTACTAACTTTAGAAAAATAAGCAATTTCATCGTTACTATATTTAATCTTAATGTCATACGACATAAATGAACGATAATCAGTATAAATTCTTAATTTTCTTTCTTTTTCAGTAGAATTGTTTTTATCGCTCGTAAAGACATCAAAAAGTTCCATCAAAGCGTCTTCATCTTTTTTATCAAGTTTACTCGAAAATAAATCTTTAGGTTCAAAATCCACTGAATCGGTAAAAATATCATAAAAACGACCAAGTTCTTCGTTTTTATTTCTTTGCATGATAAATTCATAAACATCACCATCAGTACCAAATTGTTTGCTCTTTAAAACTTTATTGAGTTTATCAATATGATCCTTCTCTTCTTGTATATATTTTCTAATTTTAGAAATATAATCTTCTTTAAATCCTTGAATAGCTTTTTCTTCAGCTTCTTCAAGTTGAGATCTATATTTACTTAAATTATTTTTGATTGTTTTATTATAAAGTTCTTTATAATCTTTAAACGATTCAACTTTGGCTGGAAATACTTCGCTAAATTCATGATTATATTTATTCATGTTTTCAATAAGTTGATTTCTTAAAATGAATAATTCGCTATCAATCTTATGAAGTTCCTTATTAATCTCATCATCCTTTAATGAATTTGATGTGTGATAATATTTTTCTTTAATTAAACTTAGTCTAGGATTTTTGTTGAGTTTATCAATCTTAGCTAGAGTTGCATCTCTTTGCTCTTGAATATCGTCTATTTTTGTTTTAATTGTGGAAGAAATTGCAATTTTTTGAGATAACTCACGTTCTAAATTTTTGATTAAAACTGTCTTATTGCTAATTTCGTTAGACAATTTTTCAATTTTAAGTGAAATATCAGCTAAATCTTGATTCTCTTCAATTAATGTTTTTATTTCAGCATCAAGTTCATTAATAAGTGCTTCTTTTTGATGGAATTCTGGATAAACAAAAGATCCTTCGACACTTAAAGCTTCAACATTGCTTTTTGCAATCATATTTAACTTATTGTTTACATCATTAATTCTATCTTTTAATGCTTTAATTTCTTCATCAATAAGTTCAATTTCATTTAAACATCTAATAAGTCTTTCTTTAAAGCTTCTAAAACCAATGTAAGGAATTTTCATTGGTTTTCTAGATTTTAAAACAAGTTTGTTGTTTAAATAACTGAATCCATCACCTAAAACTTCTTGATTTTTAAACTCAAAATCGTTAAATGATTCTTTTTCAATAGCATTACCTAAAATTGCTCTTACATATTTTTCAGCATCGACCGAATTATATTCAAGATAGTTATATAAAGAATTTTCACTTACAGTCCCTTCACCTTCAAACTTATTTAAATCAATTAAAGTTAATGACTCAAATCTTGCTTTATTTTCATTATAAATTTGACTTACAAAATCAAAATATCGGCCATTAACAATAATATCAAAACGACGATTAGCTAAAAATTGTTCTAATAGATTTCTATTATCTTCGTATTCTTCTTTAATTTCGATGTAGTTACATAAAGGGCCAATTTCGATCTCTTTTTTGAACTTATTTTGGAACTCATTTTTAACAAGTTGAATAAATCCATTAATATCTATTCCAACTCTATTTTTAAAATCAGTTCGATAGTTTTCTAAGTTTTCTTTTTCTTTTAAAAGTGCATGTTTAGTTTCACTTTTTGATTTTAATTCACTATTCAATTGGAATCTTTCTTCTTCAAATTTAGGCTCTAAATCTTCCTTTAAAAGTTGCTTATAATCAGAGATTTCCTTGCAAAAACCTTGCAAATCTAAACTATTTTTGAATTTTTCGAGATTTATATCTAGGTTAAAATACTTAATTATAGGAAGCTCAAAGTTGATTTTATTGTTAAATTTTTCGACCTTGTCTTTGAGATTTTTAAAAATTTCAATTTCGTGATTTTTTTCACTTATTAAATTTTGATAACGAATATTTTGAGCATTATTTTCGTAAGCATATTTACTTTTTTCCAAGTTAGCTTTCTCAATTTCTTGAAAATCTTTTGTGCTTTCAATAGTACTAATCTCTGACTCTAACTTCTTTAATTCGTTTTGTTTTAGTTTAAACTCTTTATCTAAGTCAAAAACTTTTCTTTCAGCTAAAGTATATTCATGACTAACTTTAATGTCTTCTTTCGCTTCAAGTTCATCACCAGTTGTTATAATTCCATCTAAAAGTATCTTCTTCTCTTCTTCCTTATCAACTAAAACTTTTATTTCTCGATAGGAGCGAATACTAGCAACAAGACTATTTAAATCGATGTCTTTTTCAGGCATTAAATATGAATAAACAAATTCATTAACATCATCAATTGGTCTAAAAGATATAGCTTTATTTAAAAGAATTGAATAAGTTGCTGAATTATCATTATATAAACCAAGTGCACGATGAATTTTCGCACAGTTATCTCTTTTACTACCATCAAAAACATTCATTTTGATCTCTTTATTATTAATAACTTTAGAAAATTCCGAAAAATTATTAACCTTAAAAGTTTTGTTTTCGTTACTAACTAAATAATAGGAATCGTCAATTTTGGCCTTTACTAATTGATAGAATCTTTCGTTTGCACTCTTATTTCCTTTAACTAACTCAAGGCAAACTCCAATTACACTACTTTCTTTTGATACTGTATCAAAAAATTCAAGAGCAATATGAGAAACAACGTCCCCATTTCTCAAATATTCTTTTCCTTCAACACCTGTTTTAAGCCTCATGTAACTTTCAATAGTTCTTTTATTCTTGTTACTAGTATTTGCGGCAGTATTAAATTTAATATCTTTACCACCATCAATAACATAATGAATAGCATCGATTAAAGTTGATTTTCCTGATCCATTTTCACCAAAAATTAAAGTATTGCCATTAACTAAAATAGTTTCATTTTGAAAGATATGCCAATTAATCAATTTGATTTTCTTCAAAGTCTTCATTATTGTCTTCTCCTTCATTGTCTTCATTTTCATTAATATATCCTTTAATTTGATTATTTAAATCGGACATATTAGTAACTTTTATTACAATTTGAATTGTTGGTAAGATTTTAATTTCAGATTCAGGATTGATTTTTGAGTTAAAATCAATAATTTTGTTACGACGTAAATTAATTAAAGATCTTTCAATTTCACCTAAAGTCTTTGGTGAACTATAAATTTGTGTTTTATTTAATTCATCATAAATATCACTAACACTAATATAAACATCATTTGATAAATCAATTTCTTTAATCTTTTTAAAGTAAGTTAATCTAAAAATTAAACATAAAATCGTATCAAGTTTATTTAAATGAACTCTATTGCGATCTTCACTTGTTTTAATGTAAATTATTTTTGAGTCTTCTTCTTTATAAATTTCATAATCGATAACATTAAAATAAATTGATAAAGGATTGAATAATCTTAAAGCATCATAATAATCGTTATAATCTTCTTTTAAAGAACAAACAATAAAAGTTTTAGCCAATAATTTATTAACTAAACGAGAGAAAATCTTTTTATCTTTATCTTTAAATTCAAGATAACTTTTATTAAATTCTTCTAATTCATCGCTATTAATTGCCATATTATTTCCCTCTAAAAATTAAATTATCGATTTGATGTCCATCAAGAATAAAACTTGTGTTGTCTCTTTCGACTAAATATTCAATGTCTTTACTTTCGCTATAAGCAAAGGCTAAGAAAAACTTGATAAGTGCTTTAGTGTCAATTTCTTCAAAATCTTTTATTTCAAAGTAAGTTTTGTTTTCGTTAACTATCTTTCTATTTAAGATTTCCATTATGAACTTATTGATGTTCTTTCTTGAATATTCATCATTTAATTTAATAGATTTTTTAACTCTTTCAATTTCTTCTTCAGTTAAATTATCTTCAATAAGTTCAGTTTGGATTTTTACATTTTTATAGTTTCTTGGTTTATATGTTGATTCTTCGTCAATTGGAGAAATATAAGATAAATTTTCTAGTGTAAGCTCAACTTCATTATCTTTACTCTCGCCAATCTTTTTAATCAACTTTAAAGTGTTATTGATTTCGCCTTCAACATCTCTGGTATTATTCAAAATAAAGTTAAGTATGTTTTTAGTATTAGAAAGATATTTGGCGTTACTATGATCAATAAAAGAAATGACATTATCAATGTTTTGATAAAAATTGATAGTTTTATTAATTGAGTTAACAAAAAATTCACGAGCAATCTCATTACCTTTTGGATTGTTTTGAAGTTTCTTTGTTACAACATAATTTAAAATTAAGCTATTTAAAGGTCCACCAATTCCATCATCAAGCAATTTTTCAAGATTAGAAATAATTTCAGGTGAATACTTATTTGGATTATCTTTGCTTTTTAAATTATCAAAAACAGTAAAAGCAACTTTTGAGCCATAATTACTAGTTAACTCTAAAAGGATTTCTTCTGGTGATATATTTTGACTTTCTAGTAACTTTTTTAAGAACCTTTTGATCCTTGTGTTCAAGCCTTGTAAAGAATTACTAAGGTTATCTCTAGCAATGTTAATTTGTTCAATAAGTAAGGTGCCTTTATCTAAACTAATATTTTTAACCATCGTGTAAATATTATAAGTAAAACCAGTATACTCTTCTGGAGTATCTTCATTTTTAATGATGTTTTGCAGGCTTTTTAAAATTTCTATCGCAGAATCTGTTAAAGAAATATAGTGATTAAAATCGTTGTCGCTATCTTCGCTTAACCATCCGCATTTACTAAATTGCTTAATTTTATATCTTACTTTATCAGATAAATTTTGATTTAAAATCGGCTTACCATCTTCATCATTGAACTCTAAGTTTACATAAGTAGAAACAAATTGAACTAAGTAATCAATTATCTCTTCTTTATTAACATGGTTTTCAGCACTTGTATCGATATATTCTTTAATTTTAACTAGTAAATTATAATTAACTCTTCTGTCTTTAGAGGCTAAAACAGAAAACATATTGCTTTCAATATAATCAAATATATTTTCATTATTTAGTCCGCTTTTCATAAAAAAATTATAGCAAATGACTAGTTATGTAGCAATTTATGACTAAATTTTGAGATCAATTAAACTTCAACACGTAACAAAAATATTTATCAAAGCAAGTTTAATTTATCATTTATCACTAATAAGAATGTTTGCATTAAACAATAAGCTAAAAACGGCCTTGGACAAAATAAACTAATCTATTTATATAAATCATCCAACGTGCATAGTAGCAAAGAAGTATCACTTGCAACTTCTTCGCTAAAGCCATTTTTAGAAGCAAATCCAAAACAATCTATTTTAAAAGGCAAGTTGTCCCACTGATGGATTTCCTGTTCGACAAGATTTTTAGTTAAAGGAGATTTAGTGTATTTGCATTCAATAGGAATCAATCCATTTTTTGTTGCCAAAACGACATCAAATTCGCGGTTTATATTTAAATCATGATAATATAATCTACCAATACTGATGAAAAAAGGCACAGATAAACCATTTTCTTTAATCAAATATTCTTTAACTACTTCTTCAAATTTACGTGGAAGATAGTGCTCATAAAAATCTTTTTTTACAAAATGTTCATAAAACACTTCTGGTTGCATAATATTACGTGCGCGTATGTTTTTAAATAAATAAGTATAATAGAAGTCAAGTAAATTATCTTTGAGATAATAAAGTGGCTTACGATCGCTTTTACTATTAACCATAAATGATTTATCAATAATATCCATTTCCTCTAATTGTTTAAGATAGCGTGTAACATTGTCTTTACTCGAATCGCCTAGCAAATTATTTAAATCAGTATGTTTTCTTAAACCACTAGAAATTAATTCTAAAATAGTATTTGCATTACTTTCTTTAATCACTTCTCTTCTAATTGTTTCGATAGCTTCTTTTTCAAAGAAAGACTCGCTTTTAATAAATTCATTTATTAAATTTTTCTCAAAAGACAATGAATAATCGATGTTTTTTAAATTAAAAGCAGTTCCACCAAAAGTCGCATAATATAAAAATTTCTCTTCATTAGAAATATTTCCCATCATTTTACTAGCAGTATAATAATCGAAAGCATGTAGTAATATTTCCTCATTAAAACGATGGTATAAAGGAGCCTCTTTATCTACAATACCCTGCATAATACGAATATAAGATCCGCATAAAATAATAGTAAGTTTAGCTTCTTTACTATGAAGTTCAATAGCCTTTTGTAAATACGAATCAATGTTTACATCATAACTTCTTAAAAAAGAATATTCGTCGATAAACAAAACAAAAGGATGAATTTTACTATATTCAATTAAACTAGCGAAAAATTCATAAAAATTTTTCGGATTAAAGCCAAGCTGATGCATAAATTCGCCAGCATCTTTTGCAAAATCGTTTAAATTTGTATTAGAAGAAACATCCCTTGCTAATAAGGATAAGCATTCAACACTTGATTGGCTAATTGCTTCATTAATTAAAGCTGTTTTACCAATACGTCTTCGCCCATAGACCAAAATTGCATTAAATTGATCTAGTTTTAATCTTCTTTTGATTCTTTCTAACTCATGAGTTCTTCCGATAAACATATTCAATCTCCACAAAAATATTAGCATATTTTAAAATAGGCTACAATAAAATAGGCTAATTTTCTTTTGACGATTAATTCAGCAATTCGAATTTTATCGATAATCAAAAATATAAGTTTATTAGTTAAAAAAGTGCTTCTGTTTCACAACTTTATCAATAACTTTCAAAAATCTACTTTGTATCAAAACGTTAGACAATATGAAGTGACCTCCATCAGCGATTGCAAATATCGTGAATTCATGTAAATTGTGATATGTGTAAATTAACTTACATTTAGCACATTGCAAAGGAGGAAGTCACTATGTCTAGTTTAAT
>CALVLC010000038.1 GCA_944336335.1 uncultured Bacilli bacterium
TGATTTATCTGTAACGATAAATACTTTGGAAACGTTCTTAGCATCTTTAAGATATTGAATACTATTTCTTTCAATATAAATTTTGCTTGGAACTTTGAACCATTGCATATTATTTCTCCTCTTACCAATTCTTTTAATGTTAATTAAGTTAATAGCACTAACGTTACCACTAACACTGTTGTGTCCATATGAACCACAGCCAAGTGTCATTGATGGCAAGTAAGAGTTATAAATGTTACCAATTCCACCGAAAGAAGTTGGTTGATTCCAAATAATTCTGCAAGCTTTCATTCTTACGCCGAATTCATCAACAAGTTTCTTATCTGCTGTATGAATACATGCTGAGTGTCCAAGACCATTAAATTCAACCATAGCTTCTGCTTTATTTAAGCCGTCTTCAGTTGATGAAGATTTAATTAAAGCTAAAACTGGTGAAAGTTTTTCTCTTGTCATTGGTTCTTCTGGACCGACTTTTGAACATTCAACCATTAAAATTGGAGTTTCTTTTGGTACTGTGAATCCTGCTCTTTCAGCAATTTCCCAAGCTGGGTGACCAACTATTTGTGGGAAAACACCAGTAACAACACCATCTTTATTTGGTTGGAACATTAATTTTTCAAGCATAGCTTTTTCTTCTTTGTTACAAAGATATGCGCCATACTTTTTAATATCTTTAACGAATTCGTTATAAATTTCTTTATCAATAATGGCAGCTTGTTCAGAAGCACAAACCATGCCATTATCAAATGCTTTTGACATTAAGATATCATTTGCAGCTTGAGCAACATTACATGTTTTTTCTACATAAGCTGGAACGTTACCAGCACCAACACCTAAAGCTGGTTTCCCACAGCTATATGCTGCTTTGACCATTGCGTTACCACCAGTTGCAAGAATACAAGCAACTCCTGGATGTTCCATTAAAGCTGTTGTTGCATCAAGTGATGGATGTTCAATCCATTGAATACAATTTTTTGGAGCTCCTGCTTCAACTGCAGCTTTTTCAATAATTTTTGCAGTTTCAACACAGCAATTTTGTGCATTTGGATGGAAACCAAAGATAATTGGGTTTCTTGTTTTTAATGAAATTAATGATTTAAAGATAACTGTACTTGTTGGGTTTGTAACTGGAGTAACGCCAGCAATAACGCCAAGTGGATCAGCAACTTCGGTAATTCCTGTAACTGGATCATCGCTAATTACGCCGACAGTTTTTAAATGTCTCATTGCATTTGTAATATATTCACATGCAAATAAGTTCTTTGTACATTTGTCTTCGAAGACGCCTCTTTTGGTTTCTTCTATAGCAAGACGAGCAAGATATTCGTGGTGATCAAGAACTTTTGTTGAAACCTTAGCAACAATGTAATCGACTTGTTCTTGGTTAAGCTTTTCAAATTCGTCTAAGGCAGTAAGACCTTTTTTTACTAAACCATCAACTTCTTTGACAGCTTCAGGATTTAAAACTTTATCCATTTTTTGACTTCTCCTTTTCATTTTTAAAATAAAGTTCGTAGGATAAAACAGCTAAAGATGTAGCTAAATTAATGTTTGAAACAATAACATTGTTTGGAACATTAATTTTAGTAGGAGCAAAATTCCAAATTCCTTGAACTTTTGCTTTAACTAGTGCATCCGCAACTACTTGAGCTGCATATCCAGGTACAGTTATAATGCCGATATTTGCGTTAAGTTTTTTTAATAATTCTTCGCTTAATTCGCTTATATCGTAAACTGGTTTATCGTTAACTTCTTTGCCCTTTATATAAGGATTATTATCAAAGCCAGCGACAATTCGTAAGCCAAAATCTTCAAATCCTTTATAATGCAAAAAAGCGGTACCTAAACTTCCGACACCAACAATGACAGCATTAGAAACACGATTAAAACCTAAAATAGTTTCAATGTCAGCAATAAGTTGTGATATTTTTCTTCCTTTATTTGGTATGCCACTTTCAGTGCTTATTGAAGCAATATCTTTTCTAACTAATTCATTGTTTAAATCCAAGCAGTCAGCTAAAGTTTGTGAATTCACAGTCTTTAAACCGCTACTTTCAAGATTTTTTAAAACCCAGAGATAATCTGGTAAACGATGTAATTGGTTTTTTGTAAGCTTCTTTTCTCTCATTCTCGTAAGTCGGTATTTTTTTACCGAAGTAATAATACCTAATGTCCAAGCGCTTTTAAAGTAAAATTTTCAAAAAAAATTGTTGAAAACACTTGAAAGCGCTTTCAACAACAATATATAAAAATTTGAAAAATTAAACAACAATTCATTTTGGCTTAAACATGTTAAGCATTAATTGACACAATCTTTAAAGAAATTAGCAAAACAACCTGTAATAAGGCAAACAGACGTTAAAATTAACGTTATATTTACGCCAACAAATAAACCAAAATTTGTAACTAATACTCCAGGTGTAAAAATATGATAAAGGAAATAAGTTAATTCAATTATTAATAGGATTATTGCTCCGATTAGAGTATGTCTCATTGACCTAGCAGCAACAATGTTTTTTATGCACCATATATTTACCCAAACAAAAGCAATGATAAAAAGATTAAATAAGGAAGCATCAAAAATATTTACAATGTTATTTGGGCCATTAAAAGCAATATCAAATTCATTAAGCTTTGTGGCAATATCAAACACTGTTGCACATACTAGTATGACAAAAAGGATTATATTGATGATGGAAGCAATTAAAATAAGTATTCTGCCAAAAAAATTTCTCATAATATTAAAATAGAAAAAATAAAAAATTACTTAATTTTGTTCATTCTATAGCCAACACCAATATCAGTTCTGATTAATTTAGAAGATTTATTGTCGCGGCTAGTTTTCTTTCTAATGCCTGCCATAAAAACTCTTAAGCCATTTTGATCTTGTCCGCCTTTACCCCAAACGTGATCGATAATGTAATCATAAGTTAAAGTTTTTCCTAAGTTATAAGCAAGTAATACGATAATTTTGTATTCGAAATTAGTAAAATGTACTTCTACACCATTGATATAAATGGTTTTAGCATCATAATCAATAGTTAAATTCCCATTTATAAACAGATGTTTTTCTTCATTAATTAAATAGCGGAATTCTTTTCTTATTCTAGCTTCAAGTTCTGCTAAATTTATAGGCTTAACCATATAATCATTTGCACCTGCATCTAAGGCTAGAATTTTAGTTTCAATTAAATTTCTAGAAGAAACAACAATAATAGGCAAAGTATTATTAAAAGTACGGATAGTTTGTATGAAGTAGATACCATCACGATCAGGTAAATTAAGTTCTAGTACAACGAGGTCAACAACGTTCTTTATACAAAAATCTACAGCTTCTTGAGCACTATCAACGGAAGCAACTTTATAACCATTTTCTTTTAAGTCATTTCTAATACGAGTTTGCCAAACCCTATCAGCTTCCACTACTAGAATTACTTTTTCTTTTTCCATACTTTTATTATTATATCATAGATATGACAAGTAAAAGCATTTAAAATTTTCTGAAAGTTTTACGTAAAATTTTCTCGAAAATTTGCAAACATAAAGATTATTTATCTTTTTTAAAGATTAAATAAAAATTATAATAAGTGTGAGGAAAGAAAAGTGAAGAAAATTAATTTTAATGATTTTGAAAAATACACAAAAAAAGATAAGATTTACTTAAT
>CALVLC010000039.1 GCA_944336335.1 uncultured Bacilli bacterium
GCTGATTTTGTTGCTACATTGGAACTATTGAATGCAAAAGAAGAGTTTAGTAAATCAGAAAAAATGTTTTTTACAACTAAAAGATTGTTTTATAAGAATTATTATAAGTTGCTTAGCAAGAAAAAAATCGATGAATAGTCATAGATGGTTTGTTTAATTGCAATTTATCGAATTAAACATTATTTGTTCAAACTGTTCAAAAAAACCTTGACAGAGATTTTAAATGTTAGTAAATTGATTTTAACTGGAGAGATGAATTAAGAATTCGGAGATCCAACCACTTATACCGGTACGCCTGTATAAGTAACCGCCGAAATGGCGGATTTTTTAATAAATGGAGGCCAAAATCAATGTATAACCATAAAGAAGTAGAGAAAAAATGGGCTAAAGTTTGGGACGAAAGAAAAGAATATAAATGTGATACTTATGACTTCTCTAAACCAAAATATTACATTTTGGATATGTTCCCTTATCCAAGCGGACAAGGTTTACATGTTGGTCATCCTGAAGGCTATACTGCAACTGATATTGTTGCTCGTATGAAAAGAATGCAAGGATTTAATGTTCTTCATCCAATTGGATGGGACGCTTTTGGTCTTCCTGCTGAACAATATGCGATGAAAATGAACGAACATCCAGAAAAGTTTACATTAAAGAATATTGATAACTTCCGTAGACAAATTAAGATGCTTGGTTTTTCTTATGACTATGACCGCGAAGTAATGACATGCGATCCAAAATACTACAAATGGACACAATGGATTTTTAAAAAAATGTACGATAATGGTCTAGCTTATGTTGATTATAAACCTGTTAACTGGTGTCCAGAACTTGGAACAGTTTTAGCTAATGAAGAAGTTATTGATGGCAAAAGTGAAAGAGGTGGATATCCAGTCATTAGAAAACCAATGAGACAATGGATGCTTAGAATTACATCTTACGCTGATATACTTGATGAAGATTTAAAAGGTTTAGACTGGCCACAATCAACAATCGAACTTCAACACAACTGGATTGGAAAATCTTTAGGAACTGAAGTTGTCTTTAAAATTGGAGGTACTGATAAAACATTTAAAGTTTTTACAACAAGAGCCGATACATTATTTGGTTGCACCTATTGCTGTTTAGCTCCTGAACACCCACTTGTTAAAGAAATTGTCAGTGAAGAGCAAAGAAAAGCCGTTGACGATTATATTGAGGTTGTTTCTCATAAATCTGATATGGAAAGAACTGAACTTAACAAGGATAAGAGTGGTGTATTTTTAGGAAGATATGCTATAAATCCTATTAATAATAGAAGAGTTCCTATTTGGATTGCAGATTATGTTTTAGCAAGTTATGGAAGTGGAGCAGTCATGGCTGTTCCAGCTCACGATGAAAGAGATTATGCTTTCGCTAAAAAATATAACCTTGAAATGATTCAAGTTTTAGAAGGCGATATTTCTAAAGAGGCAATGACTAAAGATGCTCCACACATTAATAGCGATTTTATTAATGGCAAAAATATTGCTGAAGGAAAAGAACTAGTTACTAAAAAACTTGTTGAACTTAATGCAGGAAACTTTAAAGTTAACTATAAATTAAGAGATTGGTTATTCTCACGTCAAAGATATTGGGGTGAACCAATTCCAATTATTGAATTTGATGGAACTGATAAGATGGTTAGCCTTAAAGAGGAAGAATTGCCTCTTGTTTTACCAGAACTTAATGAATATAAACCAAGTGGTACGGGAGAATCACCTCTTGTTCATGCAAAAGATTGGGTTCATATCAAATATGATGGCAAAGATGCAACAAGAGAAACAAACACAATGCCTCAATGGGCTGGGAGTTGCTGGTACTATTTAAGATACATTGATCCACACAATGATAAATGCATTGCTGATAAAAAATTACTTGATCATTGGTTACCAGTCGACCTTTATATCGGTGGTCAAGAACATGCTGTTTTACATTTACTTTATGCACGTTTCTGGCATAAATTCCTTTATGATCAAGGAGTTGTTTCAACAAAAGAACCATTTAAAAAGCTTTTCCATCAAGGTATGATTCTTGGTGAAAATGGAGAAAAAATGTCTAAATCAAGAGGAAACGTCATAAATCCTGATGAAATTGTTGAAAAATACGGTGCTGATACTTTAAGACTATACGAAATGTTTATGGGACCTCTTGAAGCTTCATTACCATGGTCAAATAGTGGACTTGAAGGCGCAAGAAGATTTATCGATAGAGTCTTTAGAATGTTCGAAGATGATACTTTTAGAGCAAAATTTGTTGATAAAAATGATGGTTCATTAGATTACATTTATAACGTTACAGTTAAAAAAGTCACCAAAGATTTTGAAGCTTTACAATTTAATACAGCAATCTCTCAAATGATGATTTTTGTAAATGAACTTTATAAAGCAAAAGAGATTTATAAACCATATATTGAAAACTTCGTTAAGATGTTTGATTGTATCTGTCCATTCGTTGGCGAAGAGATTTGGCATAACTACTTAGGACATGAAGATATGATTACTTTTGCTACTTGGCCAACATATGATGAAAGCAAAACGGCTTTATCTACAGTTAAAATGGCTGTTCAAGTAAATGGTAAATTAAGAGATGCAATTGAAGTCAATAAAGACGAAGCCGATGATGTTGTAAAAGAAAAAGCTCTTGCTTCAGAAAAAGTTCAAAACTTTATTTCAGGTAAAACAATTGTCAAAGTAATTGTTGTTAAAAATAAAATCGTTTCTGTAGTTGTAAAATAACAAAAAAGTTGAGATTTGCAGGGTTTGTGATTAATTTGTAAAAAAATCAATAATCTGCAAATCTCTTTTTATTTGCTTTAAAAGATGCAAAGTGCTTTAATAATTGTTATAAAGTTCACGGTACTTTTTAAGACTGTAGAAAGGAACAAATTTTATGATTTTATGTTTAGATTGTGGAAACACGTCTATTAAATTTGCGCTGGTTGAAAATGGCAAAATATTTAAAAGTTATTTAATCAGAACAATAAGAGAAAGAAGTAGTGATGAATACGCTTATTCTCTCTCAACTTTAATTGGCAAAGACGTAAAAGTCGAAGCAGCAATTATTTCTAGTGTTGTACCTCTGTTAACGCCAATATTACACCGAGCAATTGAGATAGTTTATAATGTTGACGCCCTTATTTTAGGTAAAAAGATTAAAACTAAACTACCATTAAAGATCGATAATCCTAATGAATTGGGTGCTGATATGTTAAGTGGAGCAGTTGCTGCAAAAATTAAATATGGCGAAGCATCTCTGGTTGCTGATTTAGGAACCGCTACAAAAATATATATTGTTGATAAAAATGGTGCTTTTATAGGAGGCGCAATAGGTTCTGGAATAGAAATTAGCTTAAAAAGTCTTGTTTCTTCAACAAGTCAGCTTCTTGAAACACCAATTATTGTTCCAAATACTGTAATCGGGAGAAACACCAAAGATTGTATTGAATCTGGAATCGTTTATGGACAAGCCTTTATGATTCGAGAATTCGCTAAAGAAATGGAAAACGAATGCGGATATAAGCTAAAAAGAATTTTGACAGGTGGATTTAGTAAAATTATTCGCAATGTTTTAAATGATTTTATTTATGATGAAAATTTAATTTTAGATGGCTTATATCAAATTTATTTAATGAATGAGGAAAAGAAAAATGCATAGAAAATCTATATTTTTTATATCTTTTTACGCTTTATTTTTAGCACTTTTTGTTATTTTTTCATATATTCCTTATATTGGGTATATCACTATTGGGCCAATTAGTTTTACCACAATGCACATCTTAGTTTTAATTGGTGCTTTGTTATTTGGAAAAGGAACTGGAGCAGTCTTTGGACTATTCATGGGAGTGTTATCTTTACTTGTTTCACTTCAATATCCAGGTACTGTAAATTATTTATTTTTAAATCCTTTTGTCTCAATCTTACCAAGAGTATTATTTGGTTTTATTGCTGGTATAATTTTCGATTACTTTAGAAAAAAGACGACTTTTGCAGGGTTTTTGGCGGTTTCAGCTCCTTTATGTGGGATTTTAACACTATTACATACAGTCTTAACTTTAAGCTGTTTATATGTTTTTGGTTATCTTGATATTTTCTATATTTCGCATTTAATGGATTTAACTTCTATTATCGAAGCTAACAATAATGCCTTTGGAAGTTTTGGAAATTTCATAGCCGCTTTTATTGCTCCTGGAGCAGTTTGTGAAATTGCAGCAGCTATTATAATTTCACCAACTATTATGGCAGCTTTATATAAATTTATTATTAAAAGAAATGAGCGTAGTTTTAATTTAAATATTGATTTCATAAGTGAAACTGATTCAACGGCATTAAGTAAAAAATCTTTAATAGTAATCACTGTTATTTTAGGGGTCGTGGTAGTTGTTTTGTCTGCTTTAGTTTTATTCTTATTCTACTATTTTAAATAGTTAATTATATAAGTAAGAAATTTTTGTACTTTGTTATATAATTTTTAAGCGAGGTTAATTATGAGTATAAATTTTAAAGAGATATGTCAAAAATATGAAAAAGAAGCATTAGATACATTAATAAAAGATTGTTCTATTGATTCAGTTTATGATGAAAAAACTGTAAGCCAAGAAATGCCTTATGGAAAAGGCGTTCATGATTGTTTTGCCTTTTTAAAAGAACTTGCTTTAAAAGATGGTTTTAATGTTGATATGTGTGAGGGCAGATGTATTGAAATTTCAGCCGGAGAAGGTGATCAACTTATTGGAATTTTTGCTCATCAAGATGTTGTTCCTGCTACAGGAAAATGGAGTCATCCACCATTTGAACCATATTTAAATGAAAAAGAAAACAGATTATATGCTAGAGGAACAAGTGATGATAAAGGTCCTGGAATTGCTGCATATTATGCCTTAAAAGCTCTTAAAGATAATGGTTTAATTAAAAATTATCGTGTAAAACTTGTTTTTGGTGGCGATGAAGAAAGAGGATCTTCTTGCTTATCATATTATTTTGAAACACTTAAAAAAGAACAACCAACATATGGTTTTACTCCAGATGCTGATTTCCCATTAATTTATGGAGAAAAAGGTATTGTTAACTATGTTTATGATGGAAATTTACCACTTAATAATGTCATTTCAATTAAAGGTGGTGTTGCTTCTAATGTAGTTATTGATAGTTGCATTTGTAAAGTCACTGAACCAGAAAAATTAGATGAATATCTTAAAAATGATGATAAAGTTAAATTTAACAAATTAAGTGAAGATACTTTTGAATTTTTAGGTAAATCTGCTCATGGATCAACCCCTGAACTTGGTTTAAATAGTGGAGTAGTTGCTCTTGGAGTTTTAGGTGAAGTTTATAATAACCCAATGCTTACTTTACTTTGCAATGAATATAGCAATGTAAATGGAAAAAATATGCATGTATATTGTGAAAGTAAAGATATGGGAAAAACAACTTTTAATGTTGGAATTTTAGATTACGAAAATGGTCATTTTAAAATGGTTGTTAACTTTAGACATCCAGAAAATTGTGAAGTTGATAAAACAATTGGAAAAATTCAAGAATGTTCACCACTTTTAATTAAAGTTGAAAGTAAAACACCATACTTATATTTTGACCCAAATAAAACTGAATTTATTAAAGAACTCTATAAAGTTTATGTGGAAGAAACAGGCGACCTTGAACATAAACCAATGGCAATTGGTGGCGGAACATATGCTAAAGAAGCAAAGAACACTGTTGCTTTTGGCAGTTGCTTTCCAGGTAAAGTCGATCACATCCATGAAGAAAATGAAAAGATTGATTTAAATGATTTCTATTCATCAATGCCAATTTATGCTCACGCAATTTATGCATTAGGTAATTTAAAGAATGAGAAGTAGATATAAGCCTTGGGCAGTCGAATATTTAAAAACCAATACGAAGAATGAATTTTTTTTAAATGAAGATGCTATAGAAGAAGAAAAGATTCTTAATTTTATAAAAGGAAGAGATACATATTTAGAAATTGGACCAGGTAGAGGTCAATTTATTCTTTCAATAGCTGCTAAGTTTCCAAACTACAATTTTTTAGTTATAGAATTAGACAAATCAATCGCAGGGTCAACTTTAAAAAAGATTGATGATTCGGGATTAACTAATGTTAAATTAATCGCTGGAGATTTCTATAAACTCTCTAAAATTCTAAAAAAAGATTTGTTTTGCGGGGTTTTTCTAAATTTTAGTGATCCTTGGCCAAAGAAAAGACATGAAAAAAGAAGACTAACTTCACCAGCCTTTTTAGTAGAATATTCTAAAATTTTAAAAGAAGGTTCATGCATTTATTATAAAACTGATAACGATGGATTCTATGAATATTCGTTAGAAATGTTTAAAGAATATAAGTGGAAAATTCTTTATCAAAATGAAGATTACGATTCAGCTAAAGAAGAGTTTGATGCAGAAACAGAATTTGAAACTCGTTATAAAAATGAAGGAATTAAAATTAAACGTTTAATTCTAGAAAACACAAAAGAGACATTAAAAGAAATTGTTGAAAAAAAGGAAGAAACAAATTAATTGCTTCTTCCTTTTTTTAAATGTGCTTAACTGTAATTATTCAGCAGTTTCTTCTTCAACAACTTTTTGTTTGTTTGCAATTTCTTTTTTAATATCGATATTGCCCTTAATACCAGCAATAACACAAGCAATAATAGCACCAAGAACAACACTAATTGCAAGATTGAAGATGATATTTAATCCACCGCTAAGTTCAAGTTGTGATGGAAGTTCATAAATTGGATTAGCATAGTTTAAGTAGAGGTAAGTTGTTGTCTCTTTTAATTCAGTTGTATAAGTCTCTAAATTAGAAGTGATTGTTGCTAATGTTTGTTTATATGATTCAGGTGCCATGTTGTCACTAAGAACTGGATTATCTGAAACGTTAGTTTGAACATATTTTTCTGCTTCCGCTAAGTTTGGATTACTTTCATCATTAACGAGGCTTGCTTCGCCTTTAAGTTTTCCTGCAAGATCTTTAATATCTTTAAGCAAGTCGGTATTTGAAATTGTTAAATCGTGGATAGTAGCCAAAAATTCATTTGAATTAATAATGACATTTCCTGCGCCTTTAAGTAATTCAGCCCATTGTTGCTTTAAATTTCTAATTTTATCTACATTTAAGTTATAAGTATCAACTAATTGATCAAGTTGAATTTGTAACTTGTCAATTTCAGTAGATTCTTCTGATTTAATATAATTTTTCAAACGAGCTTCACTTTGAAGATCGGATAAATTGTATTGAAGGAAGAATTGTTGAATTCTTGTTAATTCTTGAGAAACAGTTGTAGTTGCGTTTCCATCCATAACAGCCATTTCGCCGAAAATTGACATCAATTCGTTATAGTTTGAAATAAGAAAATCTCTTTGATTAATAAGATATCCGTATTGAGATTCATAAGTAAGTGCAGATTCGGCAAGTTGTAAATTTTGATCATAAACGATGAGGTCATATAAAGAATCTGCAAGAGTATTTGGTGCCTCTAGGACGGCTAAGATAAAACTTCTTGCTTGAGCTTCGTTGTCAAAATAAGAAGCGGAGCATTCAATGTTAATGTAGTTAGGAGCAACTGTTGGGACTGTTTCACCTTCTTCATTATAAACATCTCTTGTAGCTTGAGTGACTTTGATAGCATTTTTTTCGATCATTTTTTCAACATCGATGCTTTCAAAATCAGGATTGCTAGCTTTGATTTTACGAAGTGCACTTGGTTCAACGATTGTACGATAGTCAAACCCAGTTCCGTTAGGATATAAACCTTGAGCTGCGCCTCTAAATTGGTAAGTGATGGAGCCGTTATAAACTTCGTTTGGTTTTGTATATAAATATTGAATTCCTAAGGCGATAACAATAGCAGAAACAACAAAACTAATACCTAAGGTAATTTTTGCATGCCATATTCTTCTAAAGATATCCCCAATTGATAGGCCTTCTTTTTCTTCTTGAACAATTTCAGTGTCTTTGTTTTCCATGGTTTTCCTCCAAGTCGTTTTAATTATAAAGAATTTTTTTCTTTTAGTATAGATTTTGATTTGTTGAGAATCCTTATTATATAAAGATAATAGTGAGAAATTACTAAAGTCATAATTTAAAGATACTATCTTTTAATATATAATAACTTACGCATTGGAGGTCCTTTTATGAATAGATATGGATTATTTTATAATTTTAAGACAATTGGAGATGTTCTACTTATAGTTTTTAAACCTTTAGAAACTCCAGATGAAGTTATTAAAAAAGAAAATGTTGTTGTTCTTAAAAAATGTGGGCAAGTAATTGGTATTAATATATTTGACATATCTAAAATCATGAAAATTAAAGCAAATGGCTTTATTCCTCGTATTGATGACAAAGTTTTAGAAGTTATTAATCATATTCTTGAAAATCACGATATCGAACCTTTGGAAAAACTCGACAACAGTGGATTTAAAGTTGCTAAAATTGTCGACATTGAAGAACATCCTGAAAGTGACCATTTACATATATGTAAAGTTGATGTTGGTCATTCAGATTATTTAGAAATAGTTTGTGGCGCTTTCAACGCTAGAAAAGATTTGATTTGTGTTTGTGCTTTACCTTATACATTTATGCCAAGTGGTCGACAAATCATTCCAGGAAAACTTTTAGGAGTTGATAGTTATGGAATGCTTTGTAGTGGACGTGAGCTTGCTTTAGAAGGATATGAGAACAAAAGAGGACTTCTTGAATTAGATGAAAAATATGTCGTTGGTAGCGACTTCTTTGCTTACTAAAAATAAGTAAATATTTATATTATTTTCTTAATATTTTCATAAATTTTCATTGCTTGACTATTCGCTTAAAATGTAAAAAAACTACTTTTTAAGCGATTTTTCTTTACTTAATTTGTTTTTATGGGTAATGTATGAGTATAGCGAATGAAAATATTTTCATTAACTAAGAAAATAAAATCTTGAAAGGAGCATGAGGGTGGAAAATTTAAAAGAACGAGTTACGATTTATGAAGTCGCAAAAGCCAGTGGCGTCTCACTTGCAACAGTCTCTCGTGTTATGAATGGGAGTGGCACAGTAAGAGAAGACACTAAGAAAAAAGTTATGTCTGTTATTAAAAAGTTAGGCTATAAGCCTAGCGGTCTCGCTCAAGCTTTGGCTACAAATAAAACAACAAATATTGGTGTTATTATTCCAAGTGCAAACTATGTTTATATTGCAAATATGCTTAATGGTATTACAGATGTTTGTAAGAAAAATGGATTTACAGTTATTCTTTATACAACATCTCATAGTAGAGAAGATGCTTTAGCTTGCTTAGAAAGAGTTATCAAATCACACGTTGATGGAGTTATTGTTTTTGACGATGAACTTGATGGTGAAGACTTAGAAGTCTTTAACTCATATAGCGTCCCAGTTATTGATGTTAACAACTCAATTACTGCTAGTAAAATTGGATGTATCCCATTTGGTTATGAACATTTAATTAAACACATCATTGAAGATAACTTTATTAAAGGTGATAAAAAGATGACTTTCTTACATGTTCATAATGCTGGTCGATTATTATCAAGAGTTGAAAATCAATTCATTAAAGTTCATTTAGAAAATGATCGTGAATATAACATTATGAATTGTGATGATTCATATCAAAGAACTTATCAAGATTTTATGGATCGTTTCAAACAAAAAAGAAAAGAATATATTATTGCTTATCGTGATTCAATTGCAGCAGCTGTACTTAATGCAGCGACTGATTCTGGATTACGTGTTCCTGAAGATGTTGAAGTACTTTCAATTATTGGAACAAAATATTCATCTATTCTTCGTCCTCAAATTTCAAATTTACATATCAATTTCCAAGAAGTTGGTAAAAGAGCGATGTATATGTTGATTGATTTAATCAATGGAACATTAATCGAAAAAGAATATAAGTTTGAAAGTGAATATATTAAAAAAGATTCAACATTATTTTAAGGAGTAAGTTATGGATTTCTATGATGAATATATAAGAACTGTTGTTGACTATCCAATTAAAGGTATTAAATTTAGAGACATTACACCTTTACTTGCAAATGGTGATGCATTTCACCAAGTAATTATGGATTTAAATAGAGAATTACCAAGTTATGATAAGCGGGACAAAATTATTGCAGCTGAAAGTAGAGGATTTATCTTTGCAGCTCCACTCGCGAGTTACAACAACAAAGGTTTAGTTCTTGCAAGAAAAGCTGGTAAGTTGCCTCTTGTTGGTTATCGTGAAACTTATAAACTTGAATATGGCGAAGCAACAATTGAAATTCCTCTTGATGCAATTAAAAAAGGTGACCGTGTAATTATTATGGACGATCTTATTGCAACAGGTGGAAGTGCTAAGGCTATGGTTGACCTTGTACGTCAAGCTGGTGGTATCCCAATCATGGGCTTGTTCTTAATTGAACTTAGAAGTTTACAAGGTTATAAAAAACTTGGAATTCCAGTTATTTCAATTGTTAACTATGGCCTTCATGCAAATGATTTACTTCAACTTGAAGGCGAAAAAGAAGACATGGCTAAATTTGTTAAAAAGATTGATGAAGAAGAAATTGAAGTTGAGTTTTCAGATAAAAGTCATGCAAAAGTCAATAAAAATAAAATTATTTCAGTAGTACAAGTTGGAAAGGATGGTAGATTAACCTACATTAAATATAGGGATTAATTATGATTAACGTTATTGATGATTTAAATTACAGAGGACTAATTAAAGAATATTCTAACGAAGAAAATGTCCACAAATTATTTGAGAGCAAACAAACAATTTATTGTGGATTTGATCCAAGTGCTTCCAGTATGCATATTGGAAACTTTGTTATGATTTCAATCTTAATGAGACTTCAAAGAGCTGGACATAAAATCATTGCTTTGGTTGGTGGCGGCACTGGTATGATTGGTGATCCTAGTGGAAAAAGCAAAGAAAGAAATTTACTTACACCAGATAAAGTTCAAGAAAATACAAATGCTATTAAAAGACAGCTAGAAAGATTTATTGATTTATCAGATCCAGAAAAAGGCATGATTTTAAATAACTATGATTGGCTTGGAAAAATTAGTCTTCTTGAATATTTAAGAGATACTGCTAAATTTTTCCCAGTAAATTACATGTTAAGCAAAGACATAGTCAAATCTCGTTTAGATGCTGGCATTTCTTTAACAGAATTCTGTTATATGACTCTTCAAAGTTATGACTTTAAATATTTACACGATAAATATGGTGTAAATATTCAAATCGGTGGAAACGATCAATGGGGAAACTTAACTGCTGGCCTTGATTACATTCGTAAAACTGAAGGTGATGAAGAAAAAGTAGAATGTATGACAGCCCACCTTATCACTAGAAGTGATGGTAAAAAGTTTGGAAAGAGCGAAGATGGTGCTTTATTCCTCGATCGTAACTTAACTTCACCATATAAACTCTATCAATTCTTCTTTAATCAAAGTGATGAAGATAGCGTTAAGTATTTAAAAGTTTTCACTTTCCTTCCAAAAGAAGAAATCAACGAAATCGAAAAAGAACATTTAGCAAACTT
>CALVLC010000040.1 GCA_944336335.1 uncultured Bacilli bacterium
CACCTCTTACTCAAACTATCCCATATTTAAGACAAACAGATTTTATTATTACTAGTAAAACTGATACTTATATTGAAATTAATAAACTTGAAGAAGTTCAAAATCGTTTTCCATTTTTAAGCATTTATGAGGATCTTCCTCATTCATTAGAGTTTAAATATAATTTAAAAAGAACAATTGATTTTCTTTACGAAAATCTTGAATTAGCACTTAATTATTTAGATACTGCTTATAAGGATATTTTGGAAGAATAGTTTAGTTTTGCATAGTTTTTACTTGAATTCAAGCCTTATTTCACAAAATAATTAATGTCAATTTCTCTTGATTCAATAGTGTTAAAATCAATCTTATCAAATTCATAAGCAAATTGTTTGCCTTTGAATCATTTAAGTTTTTCTAAACTCATACCCCAAAGTAGGAAAATCTTTTTGTTCAAAAAAGAAAGATTAACAAAATCAAGAGTTAATAAGTGGCAATCTAAATAGGAGTAAGTTGAATGGTTTTCAAAACCTTCTAAAACAATATAGATGGCATTGTTACATATCTTTTCATAAACATCTTTTCTTTTTCAATGTCAGCTTTGTTATTATAGATATCATCATATGCTAGTTGCCAACCACAATAAGCATCGATTAAGACGCCTTTGTTAGCTAAATATTCCATAACTTCTGTTGATAAATCAGCAGCGTTTCTTCCATTTATTGGTTCATCTATATAATAGATATTTTTGTGAATTGTATCTTCCATATCACCACTTAAAGCATAATCACCAAAATATGGATCAGCTAAGGTTACTCGTTTAGGTAGGTTTAAATTTAATGATTCTTTATCATTCATATTATATAAAAGATAAGTAGTAGCTAAAGAAGTTTGAGCTCCAAAACTATGTCCCATGAAATAAATATTTTCAGTGTAGTTAGAGAATGCTTCAAGATAATCCATTGCAAAATGATAAGCAATAGATTCTTCTTTTAAGAAACTAACCCATACATCTCTAAACAAATAAGTTAAGTTTTGCGTGTATTTTTCCCATTACATGACACCAACGTTATAGCCTAACTCTTTGTATTTTTTAGCAAAGTCTATTTCTTTTAAACCCTTATTAGTTCCAGTATCAGTAGTAGTGTAATCAAAAGATATATCAATTAAGTTTGGATCTCCTTCTGGTGACCGGCCATGAAAGAAGATTAATGTTTCTTTATTTGGATCTAGATATTTGCTGTCTAGTTCATCTCTAGAACGAATTAAATCATTAGTATCTTCTCCAAAGAAATATAAAATATAGTCAGTTTTAGTTTCTTCTTTAGGTGGAACGATAGGGTTTTCGTTTTCAGTGTTTGAACAGGATATTAACGAAAATGAAAATAAAAATGTTAATGGTAAAATAATTTTTTTCATGTAAGTACTTCAATAGTTATAACTTTATTTTATGAGTTTAAATTCATAATTAAATAGACCTAAGCAAATAAAATTGAATAAGCGATACAAATGTAGATTTAATGGCCATTGTTTTTATAATTGGTTAAATTTTGGTAATTTTCTTCGAGATAAAATAGCAATCAATCAAGAATATTTGCAAAAAAAGAATGATATGCTATTGCAATTAATTTAATTTTTTTATAAGATTTATGTATGAATATGCTTGACTTTACAAAATACCCTTTAAGCGGCAGGATTTATGGTGGTTCAGAAAGAAAACTTGGTATTTTTATCGACCAAAATTTTTATATGTTAAAGTTTAGAAAAATAACTCCATTTGGCTATCGATATAATGATATTTCTGAATATCTAGGTTCACATATTTATCAACTTTTAGGCATAAATTGTCAAGATACTTATCTTGGATATTACAACAATAAAAACGTTGTTGCTTGTAAAGATTTCCTGCAAAACAACTATATTTTTGTTCCTTTTAATGATGTTGGTGAATCAACAATTGAAGAAGATAAAGAGAAATTTCAATATTCATATTCACATATTTTAAGTTTATTAAGAGCAAATAAAAAGCTAACAAATGTTAAAGAAACTATTTCAACTTTTTTTGACATTTATATCGTTGATGCACTACTAGGTAACTTTGACCGACATGGTAGTAATCGGGGGTTTTTAAAGAGAGATAATAAATACACATTAGCACCAGTTTTTGATAATGGCTCTTGCCTTTATCCAAATATGACTAATGAAGATGAAATGAAATTTGTTATTAATAACGAAAAAGAAATAGATAAAAGAGTTTATGAATTTCCAACTTCGCAAATCAAACTAAATGGAAAAAAGAGTTCATACTTTAAAGTAATTTCATCTTTAAAGTTTAAAGAGATGAATAATGCTCTGACTCGTATTTATCCTTGTATTAATTTAGAAGAAGTCTTTGCATTAATTGATAATATTGATTCTATCAGTGAAATTCATAAAGAGTTTTATAAAGTTATGTTAAAAGCAAGATATGAAAAGATAATTAAGTATTCTTATTTAAAGTTAAAGGATTTAGAAGATGGAAACCTATAGTTCAAAAGCAACAATATGTGTAAAAGATAAATTTAATATTGAGTATCATATTTCGGAGATATTTTATTATCTAAACGAAGATGAAACTTTTAAATATGTTTTAAAACCAAATTATTCTGTAATTTCTTTAACAAATGCTGATTTCTTTCAAGGCATACCAGGCTTAAATCTCGATTTAAAAAAAGAAGAGTATATTCGTGAAAACATTAATCCTGTTTTTATCTCTGAAAGAGTTCCGCAAAAAAATAGAGAAGATTATTTTGAACTTTTAGATGAAGTTGGCTTATCATTTATGGATCCATTACTTTATTTAATTAAAACTAAAAAACAATATTTTGGAGATAATCTTTATTTAATTCCTTATAAAGAAATAGAAGAAGTTAATTTTAATAATTTTAATAAGAAAGATAATACAAGTAGTTTCATTAAAAAAATTATATCCAATTTAGCCATGGGAAATGATGTTTCTATTAATGGTGAATTAATTAATGATACAAATCGTAAATTAGTTTTTAATGTGCTTTTAAGTATTTATTCTCGATCAATTGATTTTAGAAAAGAAAAACAAATTGTAGGAATTAATAAAGGGAAGTTAAATAATGTTTATAAAGGAAGAAAACCGATAAATATCGATAGATTAAGGTTTATGGAAATACTGGATGATATTGAAAAAGGTAAAATTAATGCTAAAGAAGGTGCTAAAAAATTAAATATTTCAATAGATAAGTTTTATAGAGAGAAGAAAAAAATTGCAAAAATAAAATGATATGCTATTGCAATAAAAGTTAAGACATCTTTGCTTATTTAAAATTGAAAAGTTAAATTGATACAATTTTTTATATCAACGAAATATCTATAAAAATAAAAAAACACGATTGTTATCGTGCTATTTCGTAAATTTGGAGCATCCTAGCGGATATTTTTATCATTTTTATATAAATAAAATTAATATTTTATTTATTTTTGAGAGTATTTTATTACTCTTATTAATAAAAATATTTTTAATATTTTAAGATTGTATCAATTTTGTATCAGCAAATTAAAATTCATGCGGGTGTAAGTTTTAGGTGGGAAAACACAAGGCTAATGAATTTATAATTTATATTTAGATCTTATATTTTCAATTGTATCTTTTAGTTTTAAAAGCTCTTGATAATCTTCTTTGCTTATTGTGACGCTTTCATCATCATCGATTAAATTGCTTATAGTAATTTTAAAAAGTTTTGCTAAATAAGAAGCTTGCGTTAAAGTAAGCTCTTTTTTTGTGTTTTCAATATTTGAATAGGTAGGCTGGGAAACTTTCAAATATTTAGCGACTTCTTTTTGACTATATTTATTTTTCTTTCTGTAATATTTTAATTTATTCATTTAAGATTTTTAAAATTGTGTCTCCGTATTGGTCAATTTTCTTCTTTTCTATTCCTTTTATGAGAAATAGATCCTGTTTATTTTTTGGTTTTTTATCAACTATTTCGATAATGGTTTTATTAGTTAATATCAGATATGCTGGTATGTTTTTTTCTAATGAAATTTTTGTTCTGAAATCAATTAACTTTTGATAAATTAATTTTTCTTGTTCAGAAAATAGTTTTTCTGTGATTGGCTGAGAGATTTTATAAATTTCTTCAATTTTATTGATGGTATCTCTGGCTTTAATGAGATCGTTTAATTGTTCTTGTGTAATTATGATCTCTTTATTTGAATCATCGAAAAGATATGACAAGGAAACATTATAGTAATCAGCTAATAATTTTGCATAGATTTCATTCAATGGTATTTCTCCTCTTTCGTATTTAGCATAAGTTGATTGTTCAATACCTACAATTTTTGCTACATCACTTTGATTTAAGTTATGTAATTTTCTTAATTTCTTAAGGTTGTTCATAA
>CALVLC010000041.1 GCA_944336335.1 uncultured Bacilli bacterium
AAGACTATCTTCTGATCCCGTGATTTGAGCAATCGTCTCGAGAATAGAATAAGCATCAGCTGCAGACATATTATAAAATTCACGTTTTCTAGTTTTACCATCAAACTCCTCAATAGACCTTAAATTAGGATTTAGCCTATCAATCATTTGATGAAGCTTCATATCGGTTAATCTTCTTGGAACTTCATAATACGCATAAAGCCTAAAAGCGAAAGGAATACATTCGCTTCTATTAAGCTCTTTTAAACGCTTTTGAACGTCATCAGCGTAACCGATTTTTACATAATCTGGAAAAGATGGGTTTGTAAGTATGTAAATTACACCTTGTTTTTCCATGCTAAACCTCCTAGAAGATAACTTTTATAAATTAAAGAATCTCTCAAAAAACGCTTTAATTTTCTCGAATACAGTCTTTTTCTTAATTGAACGATCGTTATTTTTTGAAAACATATTCATTGGAGGTAGGATTTTTACAAAATCTGTTCCTTTATCGCTAACATCTCCTTTTTTGAAACACTCATCAATAAATTTATGAGTCTTTTTAGAGTCCAATTTTTCTTCATCAATTAATTTGTTTAGCTCTTCCTCTTTTCTCTTATTTAGGTATTCTTTCCACTCTTCTTCGATACCCGCAGATATCGTATTTGAATCTATAAATTGAAGAATGAGATCTTTCTTATTTCTTAAAGTTGGAGATGAGTCAATAGCTTTATTAACTTTGACTAAAATATCTTTATCTTGACAGTTATTTTCATGATATTTAGCAACTAACATCAAAATATAATCTATGTTTACTTCAATCGATTTAACTAGTTCTATTTCAAATTCAATGTCGTCATTTATATTCTCAGCATCAACTTTTTGTTTATTTCTATATTTATCATAAAGATTGATGTAAATGCTTTGATAGTCTTGAAAATCATAATCGCTTATTATTTCTTTGCCTTTGAAATCATCAAACGAAGAAAGAATATTCCAAGTCTTTAGTAGTTCATTAAATAGTTTAATAAAGCATTTTTCATTAGACTCACCAATTATGTCAATTCCTATAGGATAATCATTCAAAATTTCCTCCACTAATGCTTTATAACCTTTAAAACCACTATATCCGTTGTAATATTCATCAAATGATTTTAATAAAACAATACCTCCGGCATCTTTATCACCAAACAAAGCAATGGCATCATTTACTTGTTTTTCTAGATTTCTAAAACAAACAATATTACCATAGGTTTTTATTGAATTAAGAATTCTATTAGTTCTCGAGAAAGCTTGAATCAAACCATGCTGTTTTAATCTTTTATCAACCCAAAGTGTATTTAATGTAGTTGCATCAAATCCAGTTAAAAACATGTTTACAACAATTAATAAATCTAAATCTTTATTTTTAACCCTTAAACTTACATCCTTATAATAATTCTGGAATTTTTCACTGCTTGTATCATAGCTAGTTCCAAACGTCGAATTATAATCTTGAATTGCTTTCTCTAAAAAATCACGTGATGAAGCATCTAAGCCATCTACATTCTCATTATTTTCGTCATCAAGACCATCTTGTGAAAATTCGTCTTCATCTTCGTTAGGACACCAGCTATAAATAAGAGCTATTTTAATTTTTTTGTCAGATGTTAATTCTTCGTTTTGTTTTTTAAATTCCTCGTAATACCGTTTAGCCGCCTCAACTGAAGCACAAGCTAAAATAGAGTTAAATCCAGTTACGTTAAAACTTGCTTTTTGCTCTAAATTTCCGACAAGTCTGCCAGCATAGGATGAACTAGCTACTTCTTCAACATTTGTAATTTTCGTAAACCTATAAGCCTTCTCATTTCTTTTGGTTTTTTGAGCAAAATGGTCAAGAATATACTTAACATTCAACGTTATCCTACGTCTATCTAACAAGGCTTCTTCTCTTAAAATGTCATAAACATCTTCGTCATCTATATCATCTTTTGATTTAATTGTATTTATGTAATCAATTCTAAACGGTAATACATTTTTATCATGAATTGCATTTACTATCGTATATGTATGTAGTTTTTCGCCAAATGCTTGTTCTGTTGTTTTAATTGTTGGGTTCTTGTTACCTCTAGCTGCGTTTTGAGCAAAAATTGGTGTACCCGTAAAACCAAAGATGTAGTATTTTTTAAATTTATTTATTATTAACTTGTGCATATCCCCAAATTGAGATCTATGGCATTCATCAAAAATAATAACTACTTCTTTATTGTAAACATCATGCGTTTGATTTTTCTTAACAAAAATTGACAGCTTTTGTATCGTAGTAATAATTATTTTGCAGTTCGAGTCTTCAATTTGTTTTTTTAAAACAGCAGTATTTGTATTCGAATTAGCAGCACCTTTTTGGAACTTATCATATTCTCGCATTGTTTGATAATCTAGATCTTTTCTATCAACTACAAACAATACTTTATCAATAAATGACAAATCAGTTGCCAATCTTGCAGTTTTAAAAGATGTGAGAGTTTTTCCGCTACCTGTAGTATGCCAAATGTACCCGCCACCTTCTTTAGTTCCTGATCTTTTATATGTATGGCCAATGTTAATTCTATTAATAATTTTCTCAGTCGCACAAATTTGATAAGGCCTCATCACAAGTAGTAATTTATCTACTGTAAAAATGCAGTATTTAGTTAGAATGTTTAATAAGGTATGTTTACTAAAAAAAGTAGCTGCAAAATCGTATAAATCATAAATGTTTTTGTTATTCGCATCAGCCCAGTAAGAAGTAAATTCAAATGAATTACTAGTCTTTCTCTTTGTGCTTTTCCCATTATTTTCTTTGGTCGCTAAATCCCTTGTTGTATTTGAATAATACTTAGTTTCAGTTCCGTTAGAAATAACATAAATTTGTGTATATTCAAATAAACCAGCACCAACCCAGAAGCTGTCTCTATTGTATCTTCTTATTTGATTAAAAGCTTCTTTAATGGATACCCCACGTTTTTTCAGCTCTATATGTACTAAAGGCAATCCATTAACAAGAATAGTTACATCATATCTATTTGTATAATTTCCACTTTGCGTGAATTGGTGCATGACTTGCAAGGAATTTTTATGTATATTTTTCTTTTCAATAATCCTAATATTAACAATTTCGCCATTATCTCTCTTTAAATTATAAATATAGTCTTCTTGGACTTTCCTAGTCTTTTCTTCTATTCCTTCTGCTTCGTTTGATAAATATTTATTAAAAAATTCATTCCATTCATTATCAGTGAAATTAACAGAATTTAACTCTTCTAACTTTTGCCTAAGATTTTTAATTAAGTCTAGTTCAGATTCAGGATTGTAGGCTTCATATCCTTCACTAATCAACTGTTCAATCAGTGATTTTTCCAAATCGGCTTCACTTTGATATTCTCTTTGTCTCTCTTTTTTTGATTCGTACTGAGAAACTACAGTTGAATCTTCTTGTTGAATGATTACGTTAAATTTAGCCATTTTAAGCACCTTCAAAGTTCAGCAATATGTCCCTATAATATTCATATTGCTGCTTTCTCAGTTTTATTTCTTTAGGTAAACCACTAGATAAGTCATTTATATAAGCATCAAAATAATCAAGCAATAAAGTTATTTTATCTTGCGTTTTTCTGTCAGGTATAAACACTTCTTTTTTTGAATAACTGCTTAGCCATTGACGACTATGCTCTCCTTTTGCGGGTTTATAATCTATTTTTTTCATTAAATAATATAAAAATTTTAAATTTAAATCATCGTACTTTTTATTCAAAATTTTCATTGCTGAAGATTTAACTTTAAATGGAAAATCTACCCATTGAATCGAACAAGTAAAATCATCAAAAATTATTACTGGATTATCTTTCGAAGCATTATAAATTCCGACTTGCTCATTTGTATATCCTAATATAAAAGTCTTTCCAGCTGTTAAAACAGGAATAGGATACGAATCATCATATTGGGTAGAACCCACAATAAATCTAGTAGGCTGAATATAATTTAGTAAATCACTAAACATTAATTTTCTCCCCCCCCCGTTTGTTTCTTCATCAAAATTTAAAAGTTGTTCTCTATATAACTGATATTGTTTCTTCCTTGCCTCCAGCTCCGCCTCCAGCTCCGCCTCCAGCTCCGCCTCCAGCTGCGTGAATAAATCAAGAGCATTGACAATTTCTTTTTGCTTTTCAATAGACGGAACATTAATTTTTATCCAATTCCATCTTTCAAAATCAAATCTAAATCTAGCTCCTTCTTCTGTGTAATCTTTAATTCTTTTTGATATAAAAGTTGTCTTTAGCAAATAAAACAAATACTCATCTATAATAATGTTCTCGTTTACTTTAAAGACAACATACATTGGGCTAACAAGTCCAGCCTCATTTCCTTTTAAGAAAGCAATTGATCCAATATTAAGTCTTGCGGGATTATAAGCAAACATTCTAGGCTCTATAACTACATAATTTGATGTATCCTGACTATAAACCGCATTTTCTCTGAAATCATCGGAACGAATAATTCCCAAAGTATTACTCACTGAATAAACAGTTTTTATATTTGGATGCTTTTTTCCTTTTTCATTTACTCTTGTAATTAAATCACCAATCGAATATTCAATTGTCCCTTCTGAACGACAATCTTTAATAATTTGGTCAATTGTTTTCATCGCTACTTCCCCTCCCGATTAACATATTTATTTGTCTACGGAGTTGGTCATTCTTAACAACAATCTCATCGATTTTTTCATTTAAAAGATTAATATCTCCATCATCTTCTATGTCAGCAGTACCTAAATATGTAGAAGTTGAAAGATTGAAATTGTTGTTAAAGATTTCGTCATAAGAAATTTCTTTAGAAAAGCCTTCTATTACTTTTCGATGTGCAACAACATCAACGATTTTCTCAATATTTGCTGGGAGCAATTTATTTTTAGTATCTACTTTACTAAATTCTTTTGATGCATCAATAAATAAAATAGTGTTATTTATTTTGTTCTTTCTTAAAACTAATACACAGGTTGTTATTGTATTGCCAAAAAACAAGTTGCTTGGCATAGCAATAATAGAATCGATATAATTGTTATCGACTAAATATTGTCTAATTTTTTGTTCTGCTCCACCTCTATATAATATTCCTGGAAACTCAATAATTGAGGCAGTTCCATCAGAACTTAGCCAACTTAAAATATGCATAATAAAAGCAAAATCAGCTTTAGCTTTAGGCGCAAGGACTCCTGCAGGTGAAAATCTTTCATCATTAATTAATAATGGATTAGAATCCCCTTCCCACTTTGTTGAATAAGGTGGATTTGAAACAATAGCATCAAATGGTTTGTCATCCCAATGATATGGATTTACTAAAGTGTCGCCATAAGCGATATTAAATTTTTCAAAGTTTATATCATGTAAAAACATGTTAATTCGACAAAGATTATAAGTAGTTAAATTTTTTTCTTGTCCATAAAATCCTTGCTTCACATTTTCTTTACCTAAAATTTTAGCAAATTTCAAAAGCAATGAGCCCGAACCGCAGGCAGGATCGTAAACCTTATTAACCTGTTTTTTTGCTACTTTTTCTGTTGAATTGAAATCTATAAGAGATAACTTTGCTAGTAATTCACTAACTTCTTGTGGTGTAAAAAACTCTCCACCAGATTTTCCACCATTAGCAGCATACATTGTCATTAAAAATTCATATGCATCGCCAAAAGCATCTATTTGGTTATCATAAAAGTTGCCTAGTTTCAATTCGTCGATGGCTTTAATTACTTTTCTAATCGTTTTATTGCGAGCTTCAACTGTATCACCTAATTTTCTTGAATTTAAATCTATATCATCAAACAAACCTTTTAAGTTGCCTTCCGACTCAGTGCCATTCGCAGATGCCTCTATCCCTTTAAAAATGTTCCCTAAAGTAATGTTTAAATCTTCATCATTATCACAATTTTTTACAACGTTCTTAAACAGCCAAGAAGGATAAATAAAGAAACCTTTTTCTTCAACAATAGAATCTTTAGCTATTTCAGCGACTTCATCCTGCAAATCTAAATAATTAAAACCTTCAATGCCACTCTTTCTTTGATTATCGTTTATATATTTAGTCAAATTTTCAGATATAAATCTGTAAAAAAGAAACCCAAGAACATATTGTTTAAAGTCCCATCCATCAACAGAGCCTCTTAAATCATTTGCTATCGCCCATATGGTTTTATGTAATTCGGCTCTTTCTTGTTCTTTTTTGTTATCCATTTTAATATCCCCTCTTAATCATCTAATTTCATGCCTATCTCATTGAAGAGAGCGACAAGTTTCTTTTTGGTTTCCATGTTTGGTTCGAACCTTCCTGTTTCCCATCGGCATATGGAAACATAACTAACATTTAATATTTTAGCTAATTCGTGTTGAGTTAAGAACTTTCTTTCTCGGTATTCTCTAATCTTTTTCGCATAATCAAACATAGGTTCACCTCAAAATCGTTAACATTATTTTAACATAAACAAGGTTTAATTCCGATATTTTCGTAGAACTTTGACGATATTTTTTCTCAAAAAGGATAAAAAGTTTTTTTGTGCGACAAAAAGTTTATTTTGCTAAAAAAAGTTTTTAGTGCAAAATCACAAACTAAAACTTCATTTGAAGAGGATAGGATGTTAAGTCGCTTATGCTCAATTTATGTTAATAATGTGCTAATTTTTGCAAATTTTGGCTCAAAAAAAGGTTTGAATAGCCGTTTTTAGCGTATCAAACCATTGCTTTCAATATGGCAATAAATACCAATTGTGATGCACTTGCGACCCCTATCAACGATATGCAACCCCCTTGCTAATTTTGCGACCCCTAAAGAAAGTTTATCTTATTTTTGCAGCAGTAGTCTTGCTTTCACTGCTTTAATCTTAGTCTTGTATCTACCGTGATTAACACCTGTGGTTATGAAACGGAATATGTAACGCTTTTGGGTGTCAAAACGCCCTGTTTAAGCGTTTAAGAGAGCAAAAAAGACGGGTAAGGAGTTTATCCCTACCCGCCACAATTTTACAGTTGTATGCGTTACATTGC
>CALVLC010000042.1 GCA_944336335.1 uncultured Bacilli bacterium
GTATTCAAGACAAAGCAAACCATAATCAAATATGGCATTGGCTTAATTTTTGAAGCCTTAGCAAAGTAAATCATAATTGGTGTAACAATAATGATGATGTCATTATTTGTTGCGATAGTTAAAAGTGATATTAAAAAGTAAAATGCAGTAAATATGATAAATTGGTTGCCTTTACCAATTCTACTTGCTCTACTTGCGAGAAAGTTAAACAATCCTACAGCATCTAAAAATTTCGAAATAAATGTTAAAGAAAGAAATAAAACAATAATTTTAAATGGATTTGTTGAATTGTTTTGAAAAAATAAATTCAGTATGTCTCCGGCAGTACTTATATTAAAAAGTAAAATTAATATTGCTCCAATAGTTGTTATTAACCAGTAAGTATCTATTCTTTTTCCTTTTATACTAATAGTAGGAAAAAGAAAGAAAGATAAAGTCATAGCTAATATAGTCAAAGCACTTAAAACATAAATCGAAATCATAGTCCACTCATTTCCGAATAATTATCATAGAATCTAATTTTTAAATATCAATAAATAATTACACAATTTATGTAATAAGATATATTTGTCTTTATAGTTTTGTTGATGATATTTAGTCAACAATTTTCGCTGTAATTTTTTAACAGCAAAATCAAGAAAAAAATGCTTGATTTATCTTCTTATTTTAGTGTATAGTAATTGAGCGTCTAAAGAAGCGCAATTGTGGGCCTTTAGCTCAGTTGGTTAGAGCGCACCCCTGATAAGGGTGAGGTCGATAGTTCAAGTCTATTAAGGCCCACCAAATTAATTAAAATAGAGCGTTATTTAGTTGGGTGTTTAGCTCAGCGGGAGAGCGTTTCCTTCACACGGAAAAGGTCATTAGTTCGATCCTAATAACGCCCACCAAAAATATTTGCCTTCTTAGCTCATCTGGTAGAGCAACTGACTTGTAATCAGTAGGTGGTTGGTCCGAGTCCGACAGAAGGCACCAAATTTAGAAAATCAAGCTTGGCTTGTTTATATATATGGTTAGGACAGAAAGTCCTATTTTTTTTACTTTAATAAGCTATTAGGTTCTTCAACAGGTCTATTTTTAACTGTTGTATTAGGTTCAACTGATTTAACAAGAAAAACATTACTACCAATAATGGAGTTTTCACCAATGATAGTATTTCCACCCAAAATAGACGCACCACTATAAATTGTGACATTATCTTTAATCGTTGGATGTCTTTTAACTCCGTTTAAAGAATGCCCTTCTTTTAAAGAAAGCGCTCCAAGAGTAACACCTTGATATATTTTAACGTTATTACCAATTTCAGTTGTTTCGCCAATTACTATTCCAGTTCCATGGTCAATAAAGAAAGAATTTCCAATTTTAGCACCTGGATTAATATCGATTCCAGTTCTTGTATGTGCATATTCTGTTAAAACTCGAGCAGGAAATTTAAGACCTAAATTATAAAATTCATGAGCAATTCTATAAGCACTAATTGCGATGAATCCAGGATAAGCTGTAACAACTTCTATGTAACTATCACAAGCTGGATCACCATCGTAAATTGCTTTTATATCAAGAAGTAAAGTTTCTCTTAATGAAGGAAGTTTATCATAGAAACTTTTAAGTGAATCTTTATAAGTTTCATAATTATCTTTAAAAGCTAATTTCAAATTTAAAACACTTTTATCAATGTATTTATCAATGTCGCTTTTACTAAATTTTTCGCTATAAAAATCTAAAAACATAGCAGTTCTAATGTTTTTATAAAATTTTATGAGTTCTTCTCTGTCTAATTTTAACCAATCATTTTTCTTTTCAGTCTTTAACATTGACTCATAAAGACCATTTATACTTTTCTCATTCATAAAGATTCTCTACGCTTAAATATCTTTCTCCATTGTCTGGTAAAATAATAACAACATTTTTGTTTTTATAAATATCTTTGTTTAATTTTAAAGCCCCCATTAAAGCCGCTCCAGAAGAAATTCCACATAACATTCCTTCAGTTTTTGCTAAAATCCTTGTTCCTTCATAAGCTTCTTCGTTTGTAATATCAAAAACTTTATCAACAAGCTTTTTATCATATATTTTTGGCAAAAAATTAGGACCCAATCCTTGAATTAAATGAGGTCCGCTCAATCCTTTGTTTAATAAAGGTGATGAAGCTGGTTCAATTCCAATAATTTCTATTTTTGGGTTCAATTGTTTGAATCGTTTTGCGTTTCCAATTAATGTTCCACTAGTTCCAACTCCAGCCATAAAAACATCAAGTTTACCATCTAAGTCTTTTAAAATTTCCCAAGAAGTTGCTTCATAATGTGCTTTTATGTTGCTAGCATTTTCAAATTGATGAGCTAAAAATGAGTTTTTGTATTTTCTTCCTAACTCTTCTGCTTTTTTGACACTTCCTGTCATACCTTCTTTTTTATCTGTCAAAATAACTTCAGCTCCAAAAGCTTTCATCATTAAAACTCTTTCTTTAGAAGCATTTTCAGGCATACAAATAATACATTTTAAGCCAAAAGAAGCCGCAATCATTGATAAAGAAATACCCATATTGCCACTTGTTGCTTCAATAATTACTGAGTCCTTATCTATTTTCTTTTCATCAAGTCCATCTTTAATAATAAAATAAGCTGCACGATCTTTAACACTTCCACTTGGATTACATCTTTCAAGCTTTGCAAAAAGATTAAAAGTTAATTGATATTTTTTGATAACGTTATCAAGTTTTACTAATGGTGTTTCACCAATTGAATTTAAAACAGAATTTTTATACATGCTTATATTATATCGATTGTTTTCGTATTTTTATATCACTTTGCATCTTTATAAGATTGTCGAAAGTAAAATATAAATCTATAATTTAATAGAAAGGAAAAAGATAGTATGGCAAATTCAAAAATCTCAAAGAGTAGAGCTCTTAAAATTATCCAAAACGTACTTTTAATTGTTATTGGTATTTTAATTGCATGCTCAGTTATCAGCCAAGACATCATCAAGTATATTGTTGGTATTGCAATTGTTGTTTATGGTGCTTTCTTCTTATTTAGAAGTGTCTACGACACAAAATCCTTCATTATGCCATTTGGTGTTGCTGGTGGTATTTTATTAGGCGTTGGCATCGCAACAATGTGCGACTATGTCCCATTAGTAATGCTTTTAACAAACATTATTTTTGTAGCATTAATTGTTTTAGGAAGTTTATTGCTTATTGATGCAGTTGTTAAATTCGCTCTTCATAAAAATAACGCTGGTATTTTTGAGCTTGTAATTGGTGCAATTTTACTCACTGTTGGTATTTTATTTGTTGCAATTCCAGATATGCAAACATATTGCTGGATTGCTTTAGGTGTCGTTTTAGCAGTTTATGGCTTATATAATTTAGTCATAACAATCATTGCTTTAAGCAAAAAATAATACCTAATTATTTAGCAAAAAACTAAAAACTCGTAAGCTTTGGGCCTACGAGTTTTTTCTTTATTTTTCTAAAATACCTGCAAATCTAATATATTTTACTTAATTTGAGTATAAGTAACTGTGCCATCTTCAGCAATCACTTTTTCATAAGTTAAGTAATCTCTATAGTGGCCGTCATCATCTCCAAGTTTAATAGCAAATAATGTTTTGCCATCTCTTGTAATTCTACTTACTTCAAATTCTTTGTCATTTAATTCGATTTCAATATCGTCTTTGAATCCTTCTTTTTCTATCTCAATAGAGTATTCAATAACTTTACGTCCGTTTTCAACATAGGTGTATTCATATTCTTCTTCATTTTCTCTGCCTTCATTTTCTTTGGAGGATTCAACAAAAACATAAGAATTATTACCTAAATTGATTCTGAAACTACGTTCAACTTCACTTTCATCCCATTCTTCTTCACTAACCATAACACTTGTGAACGAATATTGATTTTCGTTAAGTAAAACATATCCTTCCATTAAAGTATAAGTTTCAAGTTCGTCGTCATCCCTTTCTTCGTGGCTTCTTGTATTATAAATTAAAGAATAAGTAACTTGTTCGTTTGCAAAATCAGTATAAGAAATTGTTTCTTTGACTGAGTATGTTTTTCCATCAATTTCAGTTTCAACTTCTTCAACTTTAGAAGAAATGTTAAACCCGTTATCCATCATAAGATCAAGTTGCGGTAATACTTGTGTAAAGTCAGTTGTCGGCTTATCATTTTGTCTAAAATCTCTACTAAACTTAACTAAATGATGAGATTTAAGAACCTCTGGTTGACTAATTGAATTTAATAAACTGACGCTTGTTGTAGCTTGGAAAGTATTTTCTTTTTTACTTTCTACTGAAACTTCAACTCCTCCAATATTTGTTTTTTGATCTGTAGTAGTTGCATCACAACTTGTAAGAACGCCTACTCCTAATCCAACCATGGATAATACGCTAAGAATAAATAAAGTTTTTTTCATAAATTTGTTTTCCTTTCTAAGATTTAAAATAAATACGAACGAGGAAAATAAATTATTGGAAAATTTTTAAACTTTTTTTATTTTCTTGTTATTGAGTAATCATAGCCTCTTGAAGTATAGACTCTTTGGCCGTTTTCGTAAGTTAAAGTAACAGGTAAATCTTCAATTTCGATATCATCTCTTTCGTTTTCATACTCAACTAAAAATTCATAAGTTAATGGATCGTTATTTTTTAAAGAGATATTTTGAAATTCGGTTTGCGAATAAGGAGTTTCAACACTTATTTCAAGTTCTTCATTATTTCCTTCTTTTTCTAAATCGTAAGTTAATGTGTAATCAAAATTATCATCATCAAAGTCAATTAAAGAAGAGAAATAGGAAATTGAATATGAATTTTCAACTTCGCGACCTTCATATTCGCTTTCTTTTTCTATTAATATATATTCACTATCTTTTTCGTTGACACATAAAATTTTAATTTCTTCTTCTTTTTCGTCTTCTTCTACTTCACTCTCTTTAGCGATATAACAATCATAATAAGAATTATTTAAGTTAACTAAATACTCAGTTTCACTTTCAAAGTTATGCCCAAATTGATTTTCATCCATTTCGTTATAGTAAAAACTCATAAATGGAACTTTAAAATCATCTTCATAAGAATAATAGTTATCGCAATATTTATATGTTTTTCCTTCATAAGTGAAGTTTACTTCTTTTTGAATTTCAACCTTAACACTATCCTCTTTATTTAATATATTTAAAGCTCCATTTTGAATTGAATCATAATCATCAACAATTCTTTCAAAATCACTTTCTTTTAATGAGGCTCTCTTTTTAATAAAATTGAAACTTTGACTAGAGCTGCTTTCTCCATAAGTTTTAAAACTTGATAAAGTTAAAAGTTCATTACCTAACACATTAGTTGAACTAATTTCTTGAAGATTTGGCGGAACAATAATATCACTTGGCTCTTCACCATTATTAAATAAGAACACTAAAGCAATTGAGCAAGCTCCAACTGCAACAAGTGATGCACCAATGCCGCCGAAAATAAATTTCTTTTTCACAGGTTTTTCTTTTTTAGTTTCTTTCACTGCCTCGGTTTGTTCAGCCTTAAAAATATTAAGAATTTCTTGTGAACTTGTCTTAATCATATAATCTTTTGTTTCGTTAAATTTGTTAACTATCTTTTCGTCATCAATCTTTTTCATAACTTAATCTCATTCCTAAGTTTCTTAATGGAGTTGTTATAGCTCCACAAAATTGTTCCAAGTGGTCTTTTCATAATCTTTGCGATTTCTTCAAAAGTTAAATCACTCAAAACATGTAACGTAAAGATTTCAAGTTGGTCTTTTTTAAGAATTTTACTGACCTTATCTAGCAAAATTGTTTTATCAATTTCGTTATCATCATGACTACTAACTTCTTCGTGTTCATAAAATTCACGAACTCGTGAATGTTTTTTGATGTAGTCTAAAGTGATGTTTCGACTGATAAGAATCAAATAACCTAAGATGTTTTCGTTTTCTTCAATTGTATTCACAGTTTTAAGAAAGCGAACAAAGGTTTCTTGCAAAAGATCTTCGCTTAAGTCGCGATTCTTGATTAGGGAATAGATGTTATAAAAGCATGGTCTTTTAACTTGTTCATAAAATTCATCGAACAAGTCGAAGTTGCCTTTTTTAAACTGGAGTATGTATTTCTCTAGCCCTTCTTTCCCCATAACATAAATACGAAACAATAAGAAATTTTATTGGATTTTCTTAATAAATATATAAATAAAATATAATATGATCTCTGGTTTTGTCAAAATATTTACTTAATTGGCCTTCTATATCTTTATACGGTAAGTCTATTAATGAATTAGTACGATTAAAACTTATTTAATCTTCAATAGTTATGCTGCGTATTTATAAGCATTATGAATGGAAATTTGACTATATGAAAAAAAGAAAGTATTTTTTCATATTCAGAGAAAATAATTGATATTTACAGGTTTTTTGATTAATTTCTATATATTTTCAACTATAATTTTGGTTAAAAAGTGGAACAATTATTGTTCAAATTAAATCATATGTCCATTTTCAAAAAGACATTTGTGATAGCCTATCGTCAATAAACTTGCTCAATTTCTTTCTTAATTCATTGCTAATTAAAGAATTGTTAATAAATGACTCATAACAATTATTTAATTTTATATTTATTTCTATCATTAATCTTAAAGCTAATCCTTTAGACAAAGATATATTAGAAGCAAAATTGATAAAATCATTCTTTGTTAAATTCTTTCTTTTCCCATTAAGTGAAAGTGCCATTTCTTATTGGTCAACTAATACTAAAGCAGAAACCAAATCATAAAAAGGTGCTAGATGATTACCTTCGCCATCATCAATTAATGAAAAATTCTTTAAATGCATATCGGTATTTCCAACTAAATATGAGAAATAAACTACTCGAAAAAACTCAATAGTATCAAGAGATTTTCTAGATGAATATTTATCTATAACATCTTTAACACATTTTTTATAAGAACCATTATACTTGTATTCAGTTAATTTATTCGAGAGTTGACAAAAATCTTCCATAGGTAATTTTTCGTTCTTAATTCTATCGATTCTTTTTGAAATATAAAGATAACCGTTATTCTTCGTTTTAATCAAACCATGCTTAACAGTTTCTAGACCAATTTCATTAGCCAACAACATTATCAATTGTTCGCATTCGGTTATATAAGGAATTTTGGCGTCTGTAGTTTTAATGAAATAGTCCGTTCCACCGCTTGAAAACCCAAAAGTTCTATTAACTCTATCTTTTTTAGTGCTAAAAGTATTTTGTTTTGGACGCCTGTAATTGAAAAATTATTTCTTATATTATCAACAATTATCCTTTCGAGCTTATTTTCAAAATTGGAAACATCTGGAAAATTATATGTTCCAAAAAACTTTTTGATACATTCTTTATGCCGTGAAGTGACTGCGTGGGTTGTCGTCACAATATTTTCGAATTGCCTCTCCACATTTTAGGCGCATCTTGCCGTTCATCGAAAAGTATTGGTCGTTCTTGTTCGAGTAATAAAAATGGACTTGTTTCAGCATCACTTAAAAGTGAAGCTCTTTTTTCTTCATCTTGAAATTCCACTAATGATTTTACAAATTGTTTAGCAGTTTTTGTCTTTCCGCAACCTTTAGGCCCAGTTATCAAAATTGCTCCAAAAATATTAAGCCTAAATTTCAATTCTTTATCAACAATCCTTGGTTTATAAAAATCCATTATATTACCTCATTATTAATATAAGTCATTTTTTTCCAGCCAATCAACACTTTTTGTGATATTTTGCCAATACTTTTTGTGGTATAAAAAAAGTCTGATTAGTCAAGATAACCAATCAGACTATATTTCAAGTTGGTGCAGATAAGGAGACTTGAACTCCTACGCCGTGAAGCACAAGATCCTAAGTCTTGCGTGTCTACCAGTTCCACCACATCTGCAAAGCAAATGTATTATAAATTAAAGAGCAATATTTGTCTAATGTAAAATATAGCAAATTTTCCTAATTCTCAAAAAATAATGCGTTTTTGCAGGCCTTTTTGTTTATTGACCTTTTCTTATTAAATCGATTGGAGAGACAATCCCTAAAAGCTGAGAGTTTTCTTTTCCACTTACACTGACAAAAATTATTGGTAGTCTTTTCTTATATTGCTCTTTCGAAAAAGCAAAGTAATCATTTAAAACGTCAATTTCATAATCGCTTGTAACAAAAATAAATCTTAAATTTATTTGTTTGTTCAATCTAACATAGTCGAAAATATCTTTTATTTTTGTATCTTTCGTTATCTTGAGTTCATCGATTGAAAGTGTCAGTAAAACATCACTATTAAAAACACCAATTACTTCTTTTTTATCATTTAATATTGGGATATTACTGACTCCATCTTTAATGATTTTTTCAATCAAATAATAAAGAGTATCACTTTCAGTTCCATAGATTAATTTGGAAAGCGGAGTCATTACATCTTTTGCTCTTGCTGGATTACGAAGATAATTTAAGAGTTCATCAAGAAAAGCGACGACATCATCTGAAACTTCAAAAAGCTCATCAATAACCCCTGATTCATGAACCAACAAGTTTCTGATTTTTCTAATTGAATCTAACTTAGTTGAATAAATTCTTTCTTTTTCGATTCTACTTCTTCTATATTTATTGATTAAAAAATATATAGAAGAATCATCGTTTTCTCTATTAAATTTTTCTCCAATTAAACAATCTAATTCATTGTATTTTCTAATAAATTCCCTGTTATTCTTCATAATAATCGTAGCTTTTCCATAATCCATCGTGCATTCTATGAAGTTCTTCTGTAACTAATAACCACTTAATAACAGACTTTCTTTTTGGGTAAAATTCAATGAACTCTCCTTTTAAGAATGTATAAAAACGACTTGCATCAGTACACATGCCATAAGTTGGAGTTTCTTTAAGTGTTAAACTGAACTCAAAAGGCTTATCTTTTCTTGTACCTTCAAAGAAAATGCCTTGATGATTTATCTTTAAAATACCTTTTCCTTCAATTTCGCTTGTCTTTTTATGTTTCAAGTATTCATATTCAGGTAAAAATCCAATTTCAACTTCTTCTTTAAGCTCAAAATTAGGATCTTTAATTTCTTCTTTTACTACTTCTCTTTGATAATCAAACCATTCTTTAGGAGTATTGAAAGTTTTTGAATCTTTTAATGGGGTCAACTTATAAGTATTGTCGATAATTACTTTATTGCCGCAATATGTGCATTCAATAGAATTAGCTTTAGAAATATTTTCAAATTCATGCCCACATTTTGCACATTTATATAAAAGCTGTTCAATATTTTCGGCAATTGTTTCACTTTTATAAATATTCTTTTTAGTTAGATTATAAGCATAATCATCAGTACGAATTTCTTTATTTAAAATTTTTGTAATTTCATCTTCCCTTAATTCTAGAAGTTCTTCTTTACTAAATAACTTCTTAAAACTTACTTCAACAGGACCATGTCTTTCTTTAAGATTAAACTTTGGTGATACTAAATAAGCGCCTTTAATATTAGATAAATAGACAGGGACTTTTAAAAATTTCAATAGTTTAGCTGTTCCTAAAGCTACTGGTTGACTTCCGCCGCTTATTGAAGACATTCCTTCAGGAAATAGTGTTAGTCTTCCTCCATTATTTATAACTCTTTTCATTTCCATGACTGCATATAAATCAGGAGTGAAGTTCTTTTTAGGTATTTCATGCATCAAAGAAAAAATCCCATGGAGGTGACTTCTAAAAAATTCATTATAACCAACAACAAAGTTAAAAGTATGTGGTAATAAAGGAATAGCAGTAAAGATATAGTCCATTCTGCTAGCATGATTGCTCAAAAGAATATATGGACCTTCTTCTTTTCTTGGATCATCTATATATGTTGCTTTTAGTTTATATTTTCTTGCAACTGTATATTGCCAGAAGCGTCCTAAAAAATTGTAAAGAACGTAATTAGGTTTTTTGATAACTTTATTATGTAATTTTTGTTCAAGTGTTTTCTTCATACAACTGCATTATATATTTTACATATATACTTTTCAAAGATTTAATGTGTGAAAAAGTGCCTAATTTTAACACACAATAAGTTGTCAATTATTTTAGTACTGGATACTAGAAAATAATGATATAAAGATAATCTTTTTTTTCATAGCAGATTCTTCCATTTCAATTTCTATATTTTTAAAAATTGGCTATATTTATGAATGCCTTAAAATACGAAAAATATCGTGTTTTTAAAATTTGCTTATAAGGGAAAAGGCGGCATAAACTTTAAACTTATTCTTAAAAATAGTGCGTGAAAATTAAGTACAATTTTTCTTCACATTACTTTCGCAATTCTCTTTCTTATCTTCAATGTAGCCACTTTCTTTACTTTTTAATAGTTCGATGGCAAACGTTTTTAGACAATATGAAGTGACCTCCATCAGCGATTGCAAATATCGTGAATTCATGTAAATTGTGATATGTGTAAATTAACTTACATTTAGCACATTGCAAAGGAGGAAGTCACTATGTCTAGTTTAATTTATGTTGGTATGGATGTCCACAAGGATTCATTTAGTTTATGTTGCTTTGATCTAAATTCAGG
>CALVLC010000043.1 GCA_944336335.1 uncultured Bacilli bacterium
GATTAATCTTGAAATCAATTTATGAAGGATATTTATTGATTTATAATAGAGTCATGTATCCAATCTTGCTAAATAATCATTTCAAAACAATTAATATTTGTATTAATTAAAACTGTTGAATATTTTGTTAAAAAATGAAACTTGTATGAACTTATAAATAAAATGAAAGGGGAAATATGGCTGAATTTAAACCAGGCGATATAATAAAAGCAATTGATGGAAACAACATTAAAATCGTTAAATTCCTTGCAAGTGGCGGGCAAGGCGATGTTTATGAAGTAGAATACAAAGGAGAAAGAAAAGCTCTTAAATGGTATAGAACTTTTGGAACTAACAAAAAGAAATTTTTTGAAAATTTAAAAAATAATATATCTAATGGGTCACCAGATAAAAACTTTTTATGGCCAGAAGCTTTAACGATAACCATTAATAATAGTTTTGGCTATGTCATGAAATTGAGACCAAAAGAATATCACGAACTATCTGAATTTATAATTGCTCGTAATGTAAAATTTCCTTCCTTTAAAGCCGCAATTGAAGTTTGTTTAAAAATCACATCTGCTTTTAGAATTTTGCATAATAAAGGTTACAGTTATCAAGATTTAAATGATGGTAATTTCTTTATTAATCCCGATACGGGTGATGTTCTCATTTGTGATAATGATAACGTTGCGCCTAATAATACAAATATGGGTATTATTGGTAAGCCACGTTATATGGCCCCTGAAATTGTTTCAGGCCACAATAAAGTATTGCCAAATACTCAATCGGATCGTTTTTCTCTTGCTATTATATTATTTATCATTTTATGTAATAACCACCCTTTAGAAGGGAAAAGGTGGGTAAGTATACCTTGTATGACACCAGCTTTTGCTGAACAAATTTATGGAAAGAATGCTCTTTTCATTTATGACGAAAATGATAGAAGCAATGCTCCTGTTGATCGACTTCAACCTAATGTTGCATTACGCTGGAAGTTTATGCCTTCTTATATTAAAGATGCATTTAAAAAATCATTTTCTAAAGAAGCTATTATAAATCCTGGTAAACGTTTAAGAGAAACTGACTGGCTTAAGGTTTTAACTAGATTTGAAAGCGAGATTGTAAAATGCGAGTGTGGAAATGAAATATTTATTAACGATGCAAGCGATACTAAATGTGAAAAGTGTGGTCAGATTTATCATGTTAAACATAAATTAAAATTACCTGAGTATTCTTTAACAATCGCTAGAGGAACTTGGCTTTATCATTGTCAGCTTGGTGCTTGTAATGACACTGAAGCACTTAATCCTATTTTGCATAGTGTTTATGCAATTAGTAATGGTAAGAAAGCTTTATGTTTAAAAAACGAAACCGGAAAAGAATTAAAAGCAATTACTACATCTGGAAATGTCAGGATGGTAAAGCCAAATGAACTCATTCCGATTTTAACGGGTATTAAGTTTATTGCTTTTGATAAAGAAATAGAAATTATTTGACAAAGAAGGAGGAAATTATGCCAAATATAATTGATACAACCGAAATGGTAAAGAAAGTTTTACCGATAATTTACGTCTTAGATACTTCTGGAAGTATGTCTGGAGAAAAAATTGCTGCTGTTAATGAAGCAATGCATGAAACGGTAGATGTCTTAAAAGATATTTCTGAAAAAAATCCAGATGCCCAGGTAAAAATTGCAGCGTTAGCTTTTTCTAGTGGTTCTAGATGGATTACAAGCGAAAACACACTTGAAGATTTAGAGGATTTTGTTTGGACTGATCTTGAAGCTGGCGGAACCACCGATTTAGGAAATGCTATTAGCGAATTAGATAAAAAACTATCAAGAAGTGAACTTCTTAAAAGTGAAGTTGGATTCTGCATTCCTGTAATTTTATTTTTAACAGATGGTCATCCTACCGATTCCTATATAAATATTTTGAAGAATGCAAATAAGAATAATACTTGGTTTAGACATGCCACTAAAATTGGAATCGCCGTCGGAGACGATGCTGATCAAGAAGCATTAGCTAGAGTTGTTGGGAATAGCGAAGCAGTTATTAGTGTTCATGATAACGACACTTTAAAAACTTTAATTAAAGTTGCTTCGATTACTTCTTCAATGGTTAACAGTAAGAGTAGAACTAGTGCAGATACAAATAATGCGGTTGAGATTATTAATCAAACTATGCAAATGCTTCCTTGTAAAGGTGTGAGCATAAATAAGAATGTATCTTCTGAAACAAGCAAGAGTGATAATAATTCTAGTGATTATACTATTATTGATTTAGATGAAAGCAATTGGTAATTAGATGATTTCAAATTATTTGATATTTAATCAAACTGTTTTAGGAAACTCTCATAAAAGAAAAGGCTTACCTTGCCAAGATTATTCTTTGTCTTACTCTGATAGCGATGGCAAATTTTTGATTTTTGCAGTTGCTGATGGGCATGGTGATAGAAAGTGTTTCAGAAGTGAATTTGGTTCCAAAATAGCTTGCGAAGTTTTGCTAGAAACTCTTAAATTACTTGCTAGTGATATTGATGCTAGCTTTTTAGAAAAACTAATTAATGACAAGAAAAAAGAAATAGATTTTTTCTATAAATTGAAGTTATCAATTTTAAATAGTTGGACTGAAAACGTAACTAATCATTATTTTAATAATCAAATAAGTGAAGAGGAAATCACTAAATTTCAAATCGAGAAAGCCAAAGGTTTAACTAGTGACGAGATTATTAAGGCTTATGGAACAACTCTACTTGGGGGGTTATTGATTGATGGTTATT
>CALVLC010000044.1 GCA_944336335.1 uncultured Bacilli bacterium
CTTCGGGTTCGGCAGTTCGAATCTGCCCCCTCCCACCAGATAGGTCTTGGGGTGTAGCCAAGAGGTAAGGCAACAGACTTTGACTCTGTCATTTCGCTGGTTCGAGTCCAGCCACCCCAGCCAATTATTACATATGATCCACTAGCTCAGTCGGTAGAGCACTTGACTTTTAATCAAGGGGTCTGGAGTTCGAATCTCCAGTGGATCACCAAAATCGTGCCCAGGTGGCGGAATAGGTAGACGCGCAGGACTTAAAATCCTGTGGTAGCAATACCATACCGGTTCGATTCCGGTCCCGGGCACCAACAATTGATTAATCCGAACTTGTATCAATTCAAAAGATACAAATCGTAATATAGTGAGGCGAAGAAATTCGTCTTTTTTTTCGCAAAATAAGTTGAAAATTGATCTCATGAAATTTTAACTACGTAAAAAATTAGAATACTTTAAATAGAAAGAATTATTCATTATTTCTTAATATATCAATTGGTCTATTCTTTTTGATAACAAAATAAGGAATAATTAACGATATTAAAACGAATGCTATAAGAATGATTCCTAAAACAATAGTTGAAATTGGATTAAAATTTAAGAAAGTCAAACCATATAAAGTTCCATAATCAAGATAAAGTTCAAAACCATTTACTAATAAAGAATTACAAAGCATATTTCCTAATTGGGTCCCAATAAATAAAAAGAAGATTCCAAAAACCAAAACTGAAAGAAAAGTCAAAGTATATAACTTGTTAGTATCCTTGATTTGTAAACCTAAAGATCTAAAAATTCCGATATTGCCTTTATCTTTTCTCAAAATTAAAGTAACAACAAGAATCACAAATACTAAGGACAATATAATCATCACCACAACTAAAGTTTTGAAAATATCAGTAAAAATTAAGACAACTTCTTCAACATTTAAATATACTATATCAATCAAAAAGTATTCAGAAAGGCCCTCTTTTTCTAAAAAACTTCTTAAGTTTGACCTTAATTTTGGCCCATTAAAATAAATTCTAACAGGAACATAAGAAGCTAATAAAATATCTTTAAAATCTTCTTTTGATACAAACATTTTCATTGTCTTATTAAACGGAAATAAAGTCTTAATTCTTAAATCGTTTAAACTTATTTCTGGAGTATCAGAAAAATATGAAGTATAGCAATCTACGTTAATATTTAAATTCTGGTAGTCTTCTTTTTTAATATCATCCAGTGAAAAAAATTCAGTACCCATCAGTTTATTATATAAATCTAAATTAATAATTGTTTCGCCTTTATTTAATGAATCTTCAAAACTAATTCTTAACTCAACAAAATCACAGTTTGCGGATTTATCTAAAGTCGAAACTACATTTTTGTAAAATAAGCATCGAAAATTCTATGTTCAGAATTTAAGGCTGAATCAATATAATCATTAATAAAATTAGGATTGATTGAAAATAAAACTGAATAATAGTCAAACAATTCATCATAAAGCATTGCGTGAGTTGCATATGTTGTTACACTAGGTCCAATTGTAGCCAACTCATCTTTAAACTTTTCTTCATAATTAGTTTCAATTATTGCATCTATTTTTAAATTAAAAGGAAAATCATAATTTAATATTTCGCCATAAGTTGTAGGTAAAAAAGATCCATTTGGACTAGAATATTTTAAAGAATCGGCTAAATAATCAGTAATAATAACACCAGGAGAATCCTCTTTAATTTCCCCAGCTGCGATTTTTAATTCACCATTTTCCCCAAATTTGTTCATTAAATAGTCAATATCACAAACGAGGGTACCATTTGTTTGATTACAAATATAAGGCTCTTTAAGACAGGGGAAACTTCCGGATTTTCTAGTTGTTGTTCCATAACTAAAAAGAGTTATAGGATACATTTTATAAGCTTTTCCTTCATATTGATTTTCTATTTCAGTAATCAAATTTTCATCAATTTCCTCCAGAGAAGTAATTGTCTCATTGATATCATCAATTACTTTTCTTTTAGCATAAACTGGTTCTTCATTTAAAATAGCGGCATAATTTTCTCGACTTTGATCACAAGTATAATTGGATAAATTATAACTAATATTACCTACAACTAACAAAAAAGCAACAATAAAACTCATTAAAACTACGAAAAACGAACGTTTAAAAAATAGTTTAGATGCGTATTTAAATAGATTGTGTGTTTTAATATCTTGGATATCAATATATTGAATTTCTGCATTGTTTAAGTTTGTCTTATAATAATCGTAATTATTTTGATAAATTCTAGCGTTTGGTTTTTTATTATTTAAAAGAAATAGCTCAGTATCATTTAATGGTTTTGCATATTGCAAATATAAGTTTCCATATTTATCAATATAAAAATCATTCTTCGTTTTCCTATTTTTAGTTAAATCTTTTATTACTTCGCCATCTTGGAGAAATATAAGTCTATCTGCATATTTATAAGCGTCATCTTGATTATGAGTAACCATTATGACAAGCATTTCTTTCGAATATTTTTCTAAAATATTTAAAACTAAAAGAGCAGTTTTATGATCGACATTACCTGTTGGCTCATCAGTAAATAAAACTTTAGGTTTTTTAATCAATGCTCTTAATAAAGCTACACGTGCCCTTTCTCCAGCTGATAGTTCACTAGGATATTTTTTTAAGTAATTTTCATGAAGGTCAAATTCCTTTAAAAATTTCTTTAACTCTTCTAAACTTATGTCTTTTCCTAAAATATCTATAACTAATCGTAGGTTAACATAAACAGTAAATTCTTTAATCAAAGCGTCTCTTTGGAAAGCAAAACCAAATTCTTTATTTGTTAAAACCGTTTTTTCTTCGCTATTTAAAACATCATAATCAAGATTATTAAAATAGATTTTTCCACTAGTTTTATTATCAAGAGTTGAAAGGAGATTTAACAAAGTAGATTTGCCACTTCCTGATTTACCTAAGACAATAACAAATCCTTTATTTGGTAATACTAGATTGATGTCTTTTAAAGCAACTGTTTTTATTTTTTTTAGTACTACTATAAATTTTTCCTAGGTTTTCGATTTTAAACATAACATTATTATAACGGTTTACTTATTTCTAAAAAATTGAAATATTGAATCCTCGAAATAGAAAAATAAAAATTGAGCTTTGTCATTAATTTCGTTTTCTTAAATCATAAATTTTATTTAGTATTTTACTTTTAATGATTTTAAAAATTGATATAATCATTAACTAGGTAAAGCGAATATGGAAAACGAAGAACAAATCAGATTAATTAAAAAGACATTAGATAAAGTAAGACCATTTCTCCAAAGAGATGGCGGCGATGTAACTTTTGATTCTTATGAAAATGGAATCGTTTACGTTAACATCCATGGTGCCTGTGAGGGCTGCGCTCTTATAAATAACGACATTGAAGAAGGTATTGAAGTTATTTTGATGGAGGAAGTCCCAGGAGTTATCGCGGTGCGACTTGCAAGCGATAAAGCGGCTGTTCAAGAAGCAATGAAAAATGCTGGTCTACAAAATTAAGGCCAGCATTTTTATTTTAAACTCAACTAAAGTAAGATATTTTCTAGTTTATTTACAATAATATATGGCTCTAGATTTCGCACTTCTTCGCGATTATATTTCATTTTTGTGCGATCTAAAATTTTTACAACATGTCCTCCACTTTCATGGACAATAAGATCAAAAGCAGCTGTATCCCATTCTTTAGTTCCACTTGTTAATCTATAAGAAATTTCGCCTTTTCCTTCAGCAATTAAACAAGCTTTTAAACTACTTCCTTTTTTAACAACGTGTCTAATTTTATCCATGTGTTTATCTATAGTTGCTTTTTCAATTTCCGCAAAATGATAAACGCTAGTAAAACATGTTAAATCTTCTGTTTTATCAGAAACATGAAGTTTAGTTTTTGCTCCATCTTTTGTTAATTTATATGCACCCTCATCTTTTACTGCAAAATAAATCTCTTCACTCATTGGAATAGCAACAACTCCAACTACAATTTCGTGTTTATAAGATAAAGCAATGTTTACTGTAAATTCACCATCTTTATGAACATAATCTTCTGTCCCATCAAGTGGATCGATGATAAATACATAATCATTATTTAATCTAGATTTATCATCGCGACTTTCTTCAGTTAAAAAAGCATATTTAGAAAAAGCCGTTGATAAAATATTTCTAATTAAAACATCGCTTGTTTTATCAGCTTCTGTAACAGGAGAATTATCTTCTTTATAAACTGTATGAAAACCTTCGTTATAATAATTCATTATATTTTTTGAAGCGGCTCTCGCTGCTTCAATCATCTTATTTAATTCTTCTTGATACAAATTAAAACCTCCTATAGAAGAAAAAATCCCTGCAAAAAGCAAGGATTTTTGAATTTTTTTATTTTAAACTATTCAGCTTTACCGTAGGAACCAAAGTTCTTAACGATATCGATGACTTTTTCTTTGATAGCTTCACAGCCAGGCTTTAATAACTTACGTGGATCAAAACCTTTCTTATCTTTATCTAAATCTTTTCCAGATTCGATGTATTTTCTTGTAGCATCTGCGAAGACTAATTGAAGTTCTGTGTTGACATTAACTTTGCTAACACCCATTGTAATAGCTTTTCTAACCATATCATATGGGATACCAGTTCCGCCGTGGAGAACTAATGGTTTACCATTTGTTGCATCTTGAATTTTCTTTAAGACATCGAAATCAAGACCTTTCCAATCTTTTGGATAAATACCGTGAATGTTTCCAATACCTGCTGCTAAGAAATCAACACCAAGTTCAGCGATTGTTTTGCATTCTTCTGGATCTGCTTTTTCACCAGCTGAGGTAACACCATCTTCACTTCCGCCAATTCCACCAACTTCGCATTCGATAGAAAGACCTTTGGAATGAGCTAAAGCGATTAATTCTTTACTCTTTGCTAAATTTTCTTCAAATGGATAGTGGGAACCATCGAACATAACACTTGTAAATCCTGCTTCAATACAAGCTTTTGCTCCTTCATAGCTACCATGATCAAGATGTAAAGCAACTGGAACAGTAATATGTAAAGCATCATGGATGTTTTTAACCATTTCTGCTACAGTCTTATAACCACACATGTACTTTGCAGCGCCTTCTGAAACTTCTAAGATAACAGGTGTTTTGGTTGCTTCAACAGCTTCTAAAATAGATTTTGTCCATTCAAGATTGTTAATGTTAAAAGCAGCAATTGCATAATGACCTTCATGAGCTTTGTTGATCATTTCTGTTGCACTAACTAATGCCATAAAATATATCCTCCTAAATTTATTGCCTTAATTAATCAAGTTTTGAAGGGTTGTCGTAATCAGTTTGATCTTCTGAATCTTCATCTTCAGAATCATCAAGTCCTTCAGCTTCCATTTCTTCTTTATCGTATTCTTCTAAATCAGTATTAGCTTTAGTTTCTTCTTCCATATCTGTATAGATATCGGCCATATCGATATGAACTTTATCATATGTTTGGTTACTTCTTAAATCCCATTCGTTATTTCCTAAAGTAACAAATCTTCCATCAAGTGATAAATTAGTATAGAAATTGGAAATTAAATTTTCTTTTTCTTCTTCAGTGAAGCCCATTCTTTCGCTAACAGCATTAAATAATTCATTGAATTTCACTTTGCTATTAGTTTCTTTTAAAAATGAATAAGCAACATCAACCATTGATTCGTTTTTATAATTTTCTGCCATTTTCTTCTTTCCCTTTCGCTATTAAATTATAAATAAATTAGTTTTAAATTACTATAACTATTGAAGACGCTTTAATGTCTCTTCTTTACCTAAAATATCGATAATATTGAACATTTCAATGCCATGCATATGACCTGTCAACTTAATACGAATTGGCATATATAAATCTTTGCCTTTAATACCGGTTGCATTTTGTGTTTCCTTGAAAAGAGCTTTAACACTTGTTTCATTAACTTCATCAAGGTTTTGCAAGCTTTTTCTAAAATATTCAATAACTTTTGGTGAAGTTTCTTTAGCTAAAACAGCTTTTTCTTCTTCATCTAAATTTTCTTTAACTTTTACAATTCCATTTAGAAGTTCAACAATTTCAGCACCAGTATGAATTTCTTGTTTAAAGATTAAGGAAATCTTTTTAAGTTCATCGTCTGATTTTTCAGTTTGAAATTCGACTTTCTTCATAAATGGAAGGATGAAATTAAAGTAATCTTCATCACTTAAGTGTTTAATATAATAACTATTTGTCCAAAGGAGTCTCTTGTTATCAAACATTGATGGAGAAGCGCTTAATCTTGCTGGATCAAAAGCTTGTATAGCTTCTTCTTTAGTAAAAATTTCTTGGTTAGATTCACTAGTCCAGCCAAGCAAGAACAAGAAATTAAATATAGCTTCTGGAAGATAACCTAAATCACGATATTGAGACATAAATTGTAAAATGTTGTGATCTCTTTTTGATAACTTTTTACCATTTTGATTAACGATGATGGTCATATGACCAAATTGAGGTGGTTCCCATCCGAAATATTCATAAACTTGCAATTGCTTTGGAGTGTTAGAAAGATGTTCTTCACCTCTTAAAACATGAGTAATTTCCATTAGATGGTCATCGATAACAACAGCAAAGTTATATGTTGGGATACCATTTGATTTCATAATGACGAAATCTCCGATATCATTGCTATTAAAACTAACATCGCCTCTAACTAAATCATGGAATTTAAATACATGATTTTCCATCATTTTAAGTCTAATTGTTGGCTTACGACCTTCTTTACGGTATTTTTCTTTCTCTTCTTCAGTAAGATTTAAGCAATGTCTATTGTATTTAAAAGATTTAACACCATTTGCTAATTGATCGGCTTTCATTTCAGCTAATTCTTCTTCAGTACAATAACATTCATAGGCCACACCCATATCAACCAATTTTTGAGCATACATTTTATAAATGTCTAACTTTTCCATTTGACGATATGGCCCATATTTTGGATTTGGTTTCTCTTGTGACTCATCAGGAACAATACCTAGCCAAATCAAATCATGTAATTGGCTATCTTCTGCTCCAGGAATATTTCTTTCAATATCAGTATCTTCAATTCTAAAAACAAAATCACCATTATATTTTTTTGCATATAAATAGTTAAACAATGCACTTCTTGCTCCACCAATATGTAAATATCCAGTTGGTGATGGAGCATATCTTACTCTAACTTTTTTATCCATCATTTCACCTCTTTTAATAGCACAACACAATAAGCTTCAATGGCTTTCTTTTCACCTACTGGTCCAACTCCTTCATTAGTACCAGCTTTAAGTGAGATTTGACTTAGCTCAATACCGAGTCTACTTGCAATTTTTTCCCTCATTTTGTCTAAAAAGTCTTTCAATTTAGGCTTTTCGCAAGAAATAAAGCAATCTAAGTTTTCAATTTGGTAACCTTTTTCTTGTAATAAATTTTTAGCATAATCAAGGAAAGTTAATGAACTTACATCTTTAAAGCGATCATCATTTGGTGGAAAATGTTTTCCTAAGTCTCCAACATTTAAAGCACCAAATATTGCTTCAACAATTGCATGAGTTAAACAATCTCCATCACTATGACTTTCAAGTCCAAATTCATAAGGAATCTCAATTCCTCCAAGAATTAATGGGATGCCTTTTTTTAAAATATGTATATCTTTACTAAAGCCAATTCTCATAAATTAAACATTAAATCTGAAGAAGAAAATATCCCCATCTTTAGCAACATAATCTTTGCCTTCAATCCTTAATTTTCCCGCCTCTTTTAAAGCAAGTTCGTTTTTATATTGCATGATGTCATCATAAGAATAAACTTCTGCTTTAATGAAACCTTTTTTGAAATCAGTATGAATAATACCTGCACAATCTGGAGCAGTCATTCCATTTTTGAAAGTCCATGCTCTTACTTCATCTTCACCTACAGTAAAGAATGTTGAAAGATTTAATAATCTATAGGCGCTTTGAGCGAGTTTATCAAGACCACTCATTTCAACACCTAAAGTTTTTAAGAATTCAACTTTTTCTTCTTTAGAATATTTAGAAAGTTCAGCTTCAATTTCACAGCTAATAGCAATCGCTTGAGCGTTTTCACTTTCCGCATACTTTTTAACTTCTTGATAATATTTGCAGTTATCTAAATCACTTAAATCAGAATCAGAAACATTCGATACATAAATGATTGGTTTGATGGTTAAGAAATTAAAATTCTTTAAAATTTTGCTTTCTTCTTCGCTAAATTCTAATCCTCTTAAAGATTTTCCTTCTTGCAATCTCTCTTTTGCTTTTGCTAATAAATTAACTTCAACTAAAGCTTCTTTATCTTTTGAAATTCTTGCCTTATTTTCAATTTTTGAAAGTCTATTTTGGCAAGTATCCAAGTCAGCCATTACAAGTTCAAGATTGATAATTTCAATATCTCTAATTGGATCGACCGTATTTTCAACGTGAATAATTTCAGGATCATCAAAGCAACGAACAACTTCGATGATTGCATCAGTTTCTCTAATATGTGATAAGAATTGATTTCCTAATCCTTCACCTTTACTTGCGCCTTTAACAAGCCCTGCAATATCACAAAATTCAAAAGTAGAATAAATAGTTTTCTTAGGGTTAAAAATTTTAACTAAATTGTCAACTCTTTCATCAGGAACAACAACAGTTCCAACATTAGGTTTAATTGTCGCAAAAGGATAATTTGCGGCTTCAACATTGCTATTTGTAATTGCATTGAACAATGTCGATTTACCAACGTTTGGAAGTCCTACAATACCTGCTTTTAAACCCATAATAAATTTTTCTCCTAAATCTTTAGTATTATATAGTAATAATTGCAAAAAATCATTAAAAGTTAATGCTGTTAGCTCAAGGTTTTTGCACTTTTGGACTATTTTCTAAAATAACAGATCTGGTTGCTAATGAGGAAATTACCACAACAATCAAAGCAACTATTAAAATCACTAAAACAGACAACGAATTAAATAAATTTAAAGAGGTTAATCCAACCATTGTTCCTAAGCTTTTGCTGACTAATGTATTGATTAAAAGTAACGAGGCAATCGCACTAACAACACACAAAACAGAATTTGCTAAATTATCCATCAAAAACATTTTGAAGATTTCTTTGTTTCTTAAGCCAAGAGTAATAAGAAGCTTGATTTCTTCCTTTTGTTCGTTAGCGTTGATGTAAGTAATAATAAAACTCAAAGTTAATGAACTAACAATACTTAAAATAGAAAAAGCATAAAGTAGGTATCTTAAAAATGACGTTGATTCTTCTATACTTTTCTCTATTTCTAATAGCGGATTTTTAAACTCATATTCTTCAAAGAGTGAATTTAGTTTTCCAAGCTTTTCCTCTGTAGTCCTTTCTTCCATTTCAAAGATAATCGAATTAGGAATCAGCCTAAAAGACGAAACTTTAAAAAGATCTCTAAAAAGTGAAATTGAATAGTCCTTGTTTTGATAAATTGAAACACTTTTATCATCGTAAAAAACATCTTTGATGTTAAGTTTTAACGTCTTAAAAGTAGTGTTTAAAATACCATCGTTGAGTTCACTTTGAACAAGCATTGTGACATATAAATTACTATTTTTAACATCGTTTTTAGATAAAATCTCTGCAAAACCCCCACTAATTATAATATCCGTTAATAACATAGGCTCGTTAATTGTTTTAAATTTAACATTGTCTGAGTTTGCTTTTAAAGCAAATGCATCTACAACATTTTTAGGTGTCTCGATGTTATAAATATCTTCTGAAGCAACACGAGAATGAGCATCAATTATCTGATTTAAATCATCTTGATGTAAGGAGAAAAACGTTGGATTATTAAACCCAGTAAAGATATTTGTGCCATCATTATAGTAACCAGCTGAAGACGAAAAATAATAATTTTCATAGTCAAATCCGATATCGTCAAGAATATCAATTACTTCCATACTTAATGAATCTTTAAATGCGTCATAAACGTAAACCCTGTTATATGTAGGATTTGTTTCATAAGTAAGAGGTCGATATTCTACTGAATCTGAATCAAAAATATTGTCCCTAAATCTTTCATCATAAAATAATTTATTTAATAGTACGTTTTGATAATCAACGGTTTCAATAAAGTAAACTTTTTTAAACATCCAAGGATATTCTTCTACTTTATTAATGTTGTTTGATGTTGGAAAACGCATTTGCTCTTCAAAAAGTGTTTCATTAAATAAATTATCAGTATGATAAACTCTATTTTTGTTATCAAAAATTACACCTTTAACTTTGAAAATTTGCTCATCACTATATTCCCAACTTGTATTAACTAATTCCAAAGAAACAAAATAGTCATTTTTAGATAAATATTCTCCTAACGAATTAAAATCTCTGAGAATATGAAGGTCTAAACAAATTTCTTTCATCTGATCGAAGTTAATGGATAAGACTACTTCATCACTTTTAAGAGGTTCAGTTAAACTTGGATATATTTTGTAATTTGAATAGTCATCTATAAAAATGTATTCATTAAAATGACGAGCGCTAAAACCACCTAGTCTCTTTTTCGAATTGGAATTAACATTAAACAAATCATTCCCATCAATAAAATAATTTTCAAAATCTACAAGATAGTTAACTCCATATCTAGCTATGTCATTAGGGTAATCAACAAGTAATTTTTGAATAGTTTGATTATTTGATGAATAATAATCGATCACACTATTAGTTGAATTTTTCTTTGTTAAAACAATTTCATTAGAACTAACAATACTACTAAAAGAAGAACTTATACTTTTATTTAAACTTGTTGTTAAAGTCATCGCTAGGCCTGATGAAATTAATGAAATCGATAGCAAACAGTACTTTATAACGTTACGAAATTTTCTTATCTTAAAAAGATTTTTAAAGTGCGAAAATATAAAATTCAAGGATAATGAGCCCTCTTTTTTCTTATTTTCAAACTTCATTAAATTTAATTTTTCATTATCATATTTATTTTTCTGAAAAATTACATTAATTCTTTCATTTTCGATTTTAAGAATATAATCTGAATACTTTTTGGCTGAATTTTCATCGTGTGTAACAAGAATAATCGTTGTGTATTGAGAAATATTTCTTAATAATTCAAAAATAGATTGTGTATTTTCATCATCCAAACTTCCTGTTGGCTCATCACAAAATATGATTTCAGGATCAGTTATCAAAGCTCGACCAATTGCAACTCTTTGCTTTTCTCCGCCACTTAAATTTTTCACATAATGATCTTTTAAATCTACTATATTTAAAGTAGTTAAAATTTCATCAACTCTTCTCTTTTTAACTTCCTCATTACACTTAATGACTGCATCTAAGGTTAACCTTAAATTGTTATAAACCGTATCTTCTTCAAAAAGCTTAAAATTTTGAAATACATACCCAAATTTGCTAAGTCTAAAGTCACGTCTATCTTTATCGTTCATCTTTTTATATGAATATTGATCCGCTTGAATATCACCATCATATTCAAAATTATTTAAAGAAAGTATGTTTAAAAGAGTGGTTTTACCTGTTCCACTTTCACCTAAAATTGAATAAAACTTCTTTTCAGAAAAAGTAAAATTAAAATTATCAAAAAGCTTTCTCTCACCAAAACTTTTTCCAATATTATTCGCCTTTAAAATCATTCTTCTTTAAGCTCCTCATAGATTTTCTTTTCTTTTTGAAATTTCAAAGTCAAATGATCAATAGCGTAGTTTAGTATCAACAAAAGAATCATTATAAAAACAGTCGTAATATAATTGATATTGATAAGAGTCGATGTGACGAAAAAATCAGCTAAAAACATATTTATCAAATTTGCTGCTACAACCGTAAAAACAAGTCCAATAAGTAATCCAATTAACGTATAAAACATTTCTTCTTTTAGATAAATTTTTATAATATCCTTCTTTTTTGCGCCCAAAATGGACAAAATTGCGGATTGTTTTCGGCTCCTTAAACTTGAAGAGTAACTTAAAAATCCAGATATAAAAACCGATGTTACAATTGCGATTATTATGAAAATGTCCACACCTAAAAATACACTACTGCTTAATGTTAAAAACGAATTAACAAGTGTTTTTGAATTACTTGAAAGAGACAAAGTCGCAGAAGATTTTTCATCAATAATCTCTTGAATCTTTAAATTGGTTTCCTCGTTTAAAGCAACAATGTTATAAGCATAATTAGTAATAGGATCATCTCCTTTTGCTCTTGAAAGTAGGTCAAAGAAGGTTACTTCTTTACCTTCAACTTCACTAGTTTTTTCTGCATTTACTTTTTTTAAAAGTTCTTCATAAAAAGGAGGGGAATAATAAATGACAGGACTATTCAAATAAGAAAATTCTTTGCGAATTTCTCTAATTTGACCTTTTAGTTTTAATGAAAAAGTTTCAATTATATTTTCGCTATTTGTTTCATTGAAATATAAATAATCTCTTTTTAAATTAATTTCGAGTTCATCATCGACCTGTAACTTTTTAGAAAATTTCTTTTCATAAGCATCTGCAAAATTTTGATTTATGATGAAATCATTACTAGCATAGTTCTTATTAAAATATGGTTTTAATGTAAACTCTTTAAAACTAGTTTCACCATCAGTTATGTTTCTTTCTCCACTATTAAAATAAGAAAAATCATCAAAAATTAAACAATCTTCTATTTCATAGAAAAATGTTTGCACCTCTTCATAACTTGGCTTTTCACTTTTAACTAAACTTACTAAAGAATCTTCAATTTCTTCTTCATAATTTTTTGTGACTAGGTAAATATTTGAGTCGGCATAACTATTTAAAAGAACATCTTTATTTGCTTTAATACCACTATCAAAAAACAAAGAAATTACCATTAAAAATAACGAAAACCCTGCAGAAATAGAGTTAATTACATTATATTTGAAATTTTTCTTCATATTTTTGGTAGTCACTAGACCAGGAATTTTCCCTCTTGAAGAATGCTCTTCTTTAGTTTTGTCATCTTGAGAAACACTTCCTGGTTCATGACGTTTTGTAAACTTTACGTGACCATTTGAAAGCTCAATTACACCATCTCCATAAGCACTATATAAATCACTATTATGACTAACACAAATAACTAGTATTCTTTTACTTAGTACTCTCAATTCTTCCATAAGTTGAATGCTATTTTCTTTATCTAATGCTCCAGTTGGTTCATCACAAAAAAGTATTTTTGGTGAACTTATAAGAGCTCTAACAAGAGCTACTCTTTGCTTTTCTCCTCCGCTTAAACTCTCCACCAATGAATCTTCTTTATCCAATAGTCCATATCTTAATAAAAGTGATGAAATCTTCTCAATTTCGTCTACTCCCTTAATAGAAGAAGCAACTTTTAAATTCTCTTTAACTGTATAATCATTTAACAAATTATAACTTTGGAAGATTATACCAACATCATCTTTTAAGTAATTACTTAAACTTGAAGTATCAAACTTAGTAATATCTTTCCCATTAAAAATTACTTCGCCATTGTCTGGTTTCATCAAACCCATCAATATATTAAGGAAGGTAGATTTTCCACATCCGCTTTTACCAATAATAAAATAAATACCTCTATCTCCTAATGAAAAAGAAACGTCGTTTAAAATAACGTTTTCTCTATTTTCATCAATAGGAAAACTCTTGGAAATATTCTTAACTTCCAGCATAAATTCCTCCTTTCACTAATATAAAGGAGTTTATCGTGAATTTTTTTAAAGAATTTTAAAAATATTTTTTTGCAACAACTAAAAAGACGATAATAATCGCATTTATCGTCTTTAAATTTTTTTAATTAAATCGTAAAGTTCTAAGTAACTCGAAACAAAATAAGTTGGCATTTTGTCTTTTTCGTAAATTCTTGGGCAAAGTTTCAATAAAACACTTTTCACATTAGCATTCGTTGCAGCAAGTGCATCAAATGATGTGTCTCCAACCATTAATGCTTCTTCTGTTTTAACTTTGTATTTATCAATAAGTAAGTTAATTGAAGTTGGATCTGGTTTGTGTGGTACATCTTCGCTTGACGTAATCATATCTTTAAAATAATCCAATACTCCAAATAACTTTAAGCACTTTTCAGCCATTGGACGGTTTTTGCTTGTCGAAATAGTTAAAATATAATCTTCATTAAACAACTTTGTTAAAACATCTTTTTCATTAGGAAAGAATTTTAAATAATTATCATAATATTTAGCTGTTCTATTTCGATACTCTTTTAAAATAAAGTTAGGATCTTTTTCTGGAAAAGCTCTGGCAATTGATTTTTCAATTGGTGGACCGCTAAACCCACGAATAAATTCTCTATCTATTACATAATCTTTTGGCTTATAAAGACGAAACAGTTCAGACCAAGTTTGATATAAAACTTCGTCTGTATCGACTAAAGTTCCATCCATGTCAAAGATTAAAAGTTTTACCATATATTAAAGAAAACAGTAATTAAAATAATCATAACTAATAAGATTGCGCCTAAAATTGAAGCATTTCTTATAAGCTCTTTATCAGTTTTTTCTTCATTAACAAGTGTTTGATCAACAAATGTTGAATTTTTGAAAATCCAAAGTTTTTTATCTTTTAAAATCTTGAAACCAATAAAGAATAATACAATTGCTAAACCACCAGCAACCATAACGTAAGCTGTGTCAACACTTGCTTGATATTCAAATTCACCAAATCTCAATGGCTCTAAGAAAGCACGAGTTGCTCCATACCAAACTAAATACCAGCCAACTCCACTTCCAGGAGCATGGTATTTGCCTAAACCTTTAACGATTCCAAAATAAATAATGAAATAACCAAGTAAATTAGTAATTGTTTCCATTGTTGATAATGGCAAATAAGCTTCTGTTAAATCAGCAATTTGATTTGCATAATTAAATTGATAATTAAGTCTCATAAAAGTTGGTAACCAATTTAATGAAGCAAGAGGAATCTCATTACCATGAACTTCAGCGTTAAAGAAATTACCAAATCTACCAATAGCTTGTGCGATTAAAATTGCAGGAACAATAAAATCAGCAAGTCTTAAATAACTCATCTTAGTATAGTCAGGATTTTTCTTCCCATATTTGAAGTAAAGCATTACACCAACGCCTGAAATAATACCAAGAATTGCACCACCCATAATTCCAAGTCCGCCTTCATTTAAATAAAGGATTGAAATTGGGTTTTGGACAAAACGAGACATATTACCCAGTTTAGAAATATCTAAAACAACATACCATAAACGAGCACCAACAAGTCCCATTGGGAAAGCAACTAAGAAACAAGTTGTAGCAAGTCCATGTTTTCCATAATATTTATAAATTAAATGGTCTGTTAAAGCTAAAACTAATAAAGCGCCACTTAAGATAAATATGGCATAAAAAGCGATAGAAATACCACCATTTAAAACATATTGATTAGCTTCGTTTTTAACATAGAATGGCTCTGGATGAGCATAAGAATTAATAAATTTAATGCCATGTTGACCAATATAAAGTGAATTACATAAAGGATAAGAAAGATAAGGTGCATTTCCTTCACTCATTGCAAAGAAGAAAATTAGAGCAAGTGGAATTGAAACATACATCGTAATTTTAAAAATCTTACGAATCTTTTCTTCTAAATTATTTAAAAAGAAATAGTAAAAGAATGATGTAACAAAAACCATCATCGCAATTCCAAATAATATAATAAAGAAATAAGAAAGGAATTGATGACCTCCATCAAGCACTAATCCTTTTTCACTTATTAAATTTAAAGTTGCAGGATCTTGATAAAAAGCAACAGTAAACAAAACAAGAGAAAGTGTTATTCCTAGTGAAAAACCCCCTAAAAATAAGGTATTTTTATTAATTAACGTATTAAATTCAAGTCTTAATTTGTTTTTAATTGTTAAATATAGATAAACCCCATATGCGATTGCAAACCCTAAGAATAGAGTCATTGCAATATAATACAATACATCACTCATTCTTTAACTTTTCCTTTCTTGCTTTATCTTCATCTAAAACTCTCTTTAGATAAATTCCAGTATAACTGCCTTCTGTTTCAGCAATTTTCTCAGGTGTGCCAGTCGCAATTATCGTTCCGCCTTTATTTCCACCTTCAGGTCCAAGATCAATAATATAGTCAGCAACTTTAATTACATCTAAATTATGCTCGATAACAATGACTGTGTCACCATTATTTACTATTCTATCTAAAACTTCTAATAATTTCTTTACATCGTTTACATGTAAACCAGTTGTTGGTTCATCTAAAATATATAAAGTTTTTCCAGTTGCCCTTCTTTGAAGATAATAAGCAAGTTTAACTCTTTGAGCTTCTCCACCTGATAATGTAGTTGCTGGTTGGCCAACTTTAATATAGCCAAGTCCAACATCAATTAATGTTTTAAGTTTTCTAGCAAGAGAAACATGTGGTTTAAAAAATTCATAAGCATCTTCAATAGTCATTTCTAAAACATCATAAATGTTTTTGCCTTTATAAGTGACTTGTAAAGTTTCTTCGTTGTATCTTTTCCCATCACATTCATCACATTTAACATAAACATCTGGTAAAAAATTCATTGGAATACGTGTAACACCAGCGCCTTGGCAGTGTTCACATCTTCCACCAGAAACATTAAATGAGAACCTTCCTTTATCAAATCCATGAGCTTTTGCATCAATTGTTTGAGCAAAAATATCACGAATATCATCAAATGCTTTTACATAAGTTGCAGGATTTGAACGAGGAGTCCTTCCGATTGGTTCTTGTGAAATATTAATAACTTTATCAATGTTTTCTAAACCATTTAATTCTTTATAGGGACCATGATCAAGGTCTTTATGTTCCATTAAAGCGTAGATTGAATTATACAAAGTTTCATTTACTAATGAAGATTTGCCACTTCCACTAACTCCAGTAACACAAATAAATGTGCCTAAAGGAAATTTAGCGCTTACATTTTTTAAGTTATTAACTGTACAACCTTTAATTTCTAGGAATTTTCCATTTCCTTTTCGACGAGTTAAAGGAACAGGAATATATTTTTTACCTGATAAATAAGCGCCAGTGATTGATTCAAGTGAATTTTCTATATCTTTTAAAGTGCCACTAGCAACTACTTGTCCACCATGAACACCAGCTCCCGGGCCAATATCAACTAAAAAATCGGCTGCACGAATCATTTCATCATCGTGTTCAACAACTATTAAAGTATTACCTAAATCACGCATTTCTTTAAGTGTTGCTATAAGTCTTTCACTATCTCTTTGATGTAAACCAATTGATGGTTCATCTAAAACATATAAAACTCCAGAAAGCTTAGAACCAATTTGAGTAGCTAGCCTAATTCTTTGAGATTCGCCGCCACTTAAAGTCATTGACATACGGGCTAAAGTTAAATAATCTAGTCCGACATCAATTAAAAATTTAGTACGATTTTCGATTTCTGTTATGACCATTCCAGATACTGCAAGGTCATAATCTGAGATTTTTCCACGCAAACCATGGATAAAATCATAAAATTTGTCTAAAGATAAGCATGTAGCTTCATAAATATTTAAGCCATCGATCCTAACACTTAAAACTTGATCATTAAGTCTTGCTCCATGGCATTTTGTGCATTCCTTATCTTTTAAAAATGAGCTATACCATTCTCTATTGAATTCACTAGTTGTTTCTTTATAAAGCCTTTCAATTCTAGTTTTTACGCCTTCAATATAGCCATCACGATGTTGAACGTTTCCACTCGAAGAACGTAAAGTAAAATGAAGTGGCTCTCTACTTCCATTTAAGATAATATCAATCTCATCTTCTGTTAAATCTTTAAATGGCTTATCGCAATCAACATGATAATAATCCAATAAATACTTAAATTGTTGCCAATCTAAATTTTGAGTTCCAACAATGTTTTTATAATAAAGTATTGCACCTTGATTAATAGATTTACTCTTATCAGGTGCTAATAAATTAATATCAACTTCTTGAGAGATTCCAAGTCCGTTACAAACAGGACAGCAGCCTAAAGGTGAATTAAAAGAAAATAATCTAGGCTCAAGTTTTGGGACAGTAAAACCACATTTTGGACAAGCATTATGTTCACTATAAAGATGTTCTTCGTTGTTTATCAAAACAAGAACAAAACCATTAGCCCAATCGCTAGCCAGTTCAACTGCTTCAAAGATTCTACTTTTGTTTTCCGGTTTTAAAACAATTCTATCAATTACGATATCGATATTGTGTCTTTTGTTCTTTTCTAATTCTTTTGCCTCTTCTATCAGAAGCATTTCGCCATCAATTCTAATACGTGTAAAACCATTTGCTCTAATTTTGGCGATTGTATCTTTAAAAGTGCCTTTTTCGTTTCGGACAATAGGTGCTAAAATTTGAACTCGGCTATTTTGAGGACTTTTCATAATAATATCTGTAATTTTTTGATTTGAAAAAGCCACAATAGGTTCATTATGTGTTGGACAATAAGGAACACCAATTCTTGAATATAAAAGTCTCAAATAATCATAAATTTCAGTTACAGTACCAACTGTAGAACGTGGGTTATGTGAAACACTTTTTTGATCGATTGCAATTGCAGGTGATAAGCCTTCAATAGCTTCAACATCTGGTTTTTCAAAGTTACCTAAAAATTGTCGAGCATAACTCGATAATGATTCAACATATCTTCTTTGACCTTCGGCAAAAATAGTATCAAAAGCTAGCGTTGATTTACCGCTTCCACTAACACCAGTAAAGACAATAAGTTTGTCTTTAGGAATAGTTAAATTAATATCTTTTAAGTTATTTACTTTTGCCCCTTTAATAGTAATTTCATTGATTGCCATACTCAAAAAATTATATCTATATCGAGTTTGTTTTTAAAGTATAAAACTTTTAGATTTATTGACACTATGTTAAAGTGTCCGTCTTAAATTGAAAGCACTTACATTTTTTGCGCCAATTACCTACTTTTCTAGTACTAATCAAGCACTAAAAATCTACTAATTAAATAAATATGAATAGAAATAATAGAGTTTTGCAAGTTTTTTGGACAAAGTAAGCTCATTTAAAATTTTCCAAAAATTTCTTAAATAATTCATATAAATCATTCTTATATAATAAGCGGTTTTTCGTATTCACTTTTTATTATTTAAACTCGACTCCATTTGTGATATTTTTATTAATGCTTTTTAGGAGGTATTTGGCTATGAAAATGAGAAATGTTGCTATTATTGCTCACGTTGACCATGGTAAAACTACTTTAGTCAATCAACTTTTGAAATGTTCTGGAACCTTTAGAGAAAATGAAAAACTCGAAGATAGAGCAATGGACTCAAACGCAATTGAAAGAGAAAGAGGAATTACAATTTTAGCTAAGACCACCTCTGTTAAATATAAAGATTTTAAGATTAATATTCTTGATACTCCCGGGCACGCCGATTTTGGTGGCGAGGTTGAAAGAATCATGCATATGGTTGATGGCTGTCTTCTTCTTGTTGACGCTTTTGAAGGAACAATGCCTCAAACTAGATTTGTTCTTAAAAAAGCTATTGAAGCAAACGTTAAACCTGTTATTGTTATTAACAAAGTTGACCGCCCAAACGCAAACCCACAAAAAGCTGTTGATGAAGTATTAAATCTCTTCATTGAACTTGGTGCACCAGATGAATTCTTAGATTTTAAAGTTGCATATACAAGTGCACTAAACGGCACAAGTTCACTTGATCCTTCTCCAAGTAGTCAAAAACCAGGAATGGATCCAATTTTTGATTTAATTGTAAACGAAATTCCAGAACCTCAAGTTGAACAAGAAGGACCTCTTCAACTTCAATGCGCACTCTTAGATTACAACGATTATGTTGGTAGAATGGGAATTGGAAGAATTCAAAGAGGAACAATTAAAGTTGGCGAAAGTGTTACATGCGCTAGACTTGACGGAACCACTAAAAACTTTAAGATTCTCAAACTTATTGGTTATTATGGACTTAAAAAATCTGAAATTGAAGAAGCTTCTGCTGGTGAAATTGTTGCAGTTGCAGGTTTACCAGATATTAACGTTGGCGAAACAATTTGTGCTACTAGTAATGTCGAAGCTCTTCCACCACTTCATATTGATGAACCAACTCTTCAGATGACTTTTGGAACTAACTCTTCTCCATTTAGTGGAAAAGACGGAAAACTTTTAACAGCAAGACAAATCGAAGACCGACTTTTTAAAGAAGCTCAAAAGGATGTTTCTTTAAAAGTTACTAGAGTTCAAAATTCAGAAACTTGGGTCGTTTCCGGAAGAGGCGAACTCCATCTTGGAATTTTAATTGAAAATATGCGTAGAGAGGGTTTTGAATTAGAAGTTTCAAGACCTCAAGTTATTATTAAAGAAATTGACGGTCAAAAATGTGAACCATACGAAGATTTAAGTGTTGAAGTTCCTAACGATTTTGTTGGCGATGTTATGACAAGTTTAGCCTCAAGAGATGCTGAGCTTATCGATATGGATGCAGGAGATGCAAATACAAAAATTAACTACATTATTCCTTCAAGAGGCTTAATTGGCTTTGTTACAAACTTCTTAACTTTAACAAAAGGTTATGGAATTATTGCTCATACTTTTAAAGAATATCGTCCTCTTGCTACTGGAAAAATTGGCGAAAGACAAATTGGTGTTCTCGTTGCAACTGAAACTGGTCAATCCACTCCTTATGCAATTCAACACGTTGAAGAAAGAGGCGTTATGTTCATTTATCCTGGTGAACAAATTTACGAAGGTATGATTGTTGGTGAAAATAAATATGACACTGACCTTAGCGTTAATGTTTGTCAAACTAAGAATTTAACTAACCAGCGTAGCGCAAATAAAGATCAAACTGTTGTCTTAAAATCGCCACGTAAAATGACTCTCGAAGCTTGTTTAGACTATATCAATTCTGATGAACTCGTTGAAGTCACTCCAAACTTCTTCAGAATGAGAAAAAGAATCCTAAACGATGCAATGAGAAAAAAATGGGAAGCAAGAAATAAAAACAACTAATAAATTATTTTAAATTTCTAACACCTCACAAAAAATTTTGTGAGGTGTTTTGTTACGAAAAAGTGCATTAAATCGCTACTTTTATCATTTTACAAAAATATAGTAATATTCTAAACTATATTTACTTGTGCAAACATTTTAAGTTTTTAATTGTATTAATATATGAAGGATATTGAACTATACAGGCTTTGTCAGAAATTTATTAAAGGCGACCAACATGCTTTTAATGAAATTTATGAAGACACAAAAGGCAAAATCTTTGCCAATATCTATTCCTATGTTAAATCTAAAGAAGCATCCGAAGATATTTTAAGTGATACTTATATAAGATTTATAAATAGTATAGAAGACATTACGCCTGACAAATCTATCCTTGGCTATCTATACACTATTTCACGTAACCTTTCTTTAAACTACATTGAAAAGAATAAAAGGTATGTTGAAGATCCTACACTTATTCTTGAAAATGCATCAAATGAAGAAAATAGTTACTTAGATAATAGTGACATTGTAAGAATCATGAAGGAAATTTTAAATCCTGATATGTTTAATGTGATAATGCTCCATCTTATTAATGGACTTGATTATTCAGAGATTGCTACTACATTAAACAAAAATGAGAATACAATTAGATGGCAATACAATGAAGGGTTAAAAAAAGTTAGAGAGGCTCTTAAAGATGACAAAATTAGAAAATGAAATCCAAGAAGCTTTTAAAAAAGACCACATTAACCTCACATCTGATGATATTTTAAAAGATGTTTCTCCTTCATTCGTTTGTAAGAAAGGAAAAACCTCTTTTAAAGTAAACGCATCTTTTGTTGGCGCTGCATTCGCTGCAGCCTCGATTGTTTTATGCTTACCATTGCTTTCAGCTTTAAATTATCATGAAAGTATTGAAGATAGCATTGAGAATCGAGATTTTGCTTCTCACGTTGTTGGGGCATTAGGTTTTTCAACTTTTGCTTCTAGATTTACTCAAGATACACAAAGCTTACAACTTGAAGAATTGAAAAATAAAGCAATTCCACCAATCGCTTTTTTAAACTACACTTACACCAACAAAGACAAAATTGATTATTCATTTATACAAGAAAAAGCGGAAATAAGAAATGAAATCTTTAAAGTTAAAGAAACTATTACTGATCGTTTTTTAGATATTAAATACGATGTCTTTCTTAAAAAAGCTAATCAAAAAGCATTAGAAGGATGTGTTTTTATTAATAAAGATGAGACATTAGATCTAAAAGAACCATCATTTTTTATAGATATCAACTCTAAGGAAAATAATCGTGATTGCTTTTTAGATCTTAAATTCAGATCTACCAATGAGAATTTAGACCACATTGTTTTTAATCTAAAAGAAAATTATGATAGTTCTATTGAGTTTACATTATTAAATAATGATATAGATTTATTTAAATGCACTCTAGAACATAAAGGCACTTACAATTTATTTACATTAAAATTATCTAATTTAGATGAAAATATTATTTTTAAGATTTACAATAAGAATAATATGAATTATGATTGTGAGTACTCGCCTGCTGATGATCCTGACAATATTACAAGTTTTCCATATACATTTAATAACGATGGATCTATAGACGAAAAAAATTTTTAAAAAAAGTTAAAAATTTTTCCAACAAAACAAACAGTATTAATGTATTAATATTGTAAACGAAATCTTAAAGGAAATATGAGTAATATTTCCACCGTAATTGCCCTAAATTGCTTATAAACAAGAGTATAGTTCGCTTGTTTATATAGTTGTGGCCATACTCCCCCCTTTAAATGGCCACAAGAAAAAAGTTCCTCATATTGAGTTGAGGATATAACCCCTTCAGAATGCGGAAAGAAATTTCCGCATTTTCTTTTGCCTACTTTTTAAAATTATTTATTATTCATCAACACTCTTAAGTGATTCGCTCATTGAAATCCTATCAATCTTAAAATACATAAATAAGTTAACAATAAGTGCGGTTCCTAAACTTAAGAAAAATGAAATTATATAAGTATTTGGTAAAACAAGATATAACCAGCTAACAAGTGGAGTTTCGTTAACACTTAAAACCATATATTCAAGTGGTAAGCCAATTGCTAAACCTAAACAAGATCCAACAATTGTTAAAATCATCATTTCGATTAATAGGGATAAAACAATTTTACTTCTAGAGAAGCCCAAAACTTTTAAAGTCGCAAGTTCTCTTAATCTTTCATTGTAATTTAAAATTGATAAGTTGATTAAGACAACTATTGCTAAAAGAACTGCAAAAACTTTTACGGTATTAGTCATCATTCCAATTGAAGACATGTATCCTCCAATTCGTTCATTCATTTCTTCGCGCGTTAAACATGTATAAACAATCTCTGAATTATCAACTATTGTTTCTTTAACAGCAATCGAATCTGCACCATCTTTAATATTAATCCAAGCATCACTTGAATAAGTAAAAAGTTCAGGTTCACTTTCTCTATATAAATAAGCTCCATTTACAAAGAAAGCATAAAAAATATGAACAACTTCTTTTCGATAAACGATTCCGTTTACATCAAAAATAATCGTATCGCCAAGTTTTACCCCTAAATCTTCTGCTTTTGATTCAGTGAGAGCAACACCATTTTTAACCCATTTTCCACCTTCTAAAGAATCATCAAATTTAAAGAAAGTTGAGTTTTCGCTAATTCCATAAATTACTGAACTAACTGAACGATTTTCTGAATTTAAGTTAGTCGCAATCGTTGTATATTCTTCAACACTTTCAACGCCATCGTATGTTAAAAGTTCACTTGTAGCATCATTAATTGCTGGAGAACCATTAAAAGAAACATTAATATCTGCATCATAAAACTGTGCTAAATCCGAATCTTTTCCATAATTTATAGTATCATCAATCCCCATTCCACAGATTAATAAACCAGTGCAACCCATAACACCAATCACTACCATTAATGATTTAACTAAATGCACTTTAATGTTACGAATTGCCATCATGAATGATGTATTTTTGATTAAATGTTTGTGAGCTTTAAATTTACGAATCTTTGGAGATTTTGTTCTCATAGATTCGCTTGGCATTAATTTTAACTCACTTAAAAGTAATAAAATTGTAAGTCCGCTTACTAACAAGGCAATAATTATAAAAACAATCAAAGCTGTGAAATAAGGAAAATAATAAGTTAAACTTGGAATCGTATATAAGATGTCGTACTTGATGTTCATGATAAATGGAAGCAATAAAGGTCCAATAATAAAACCAAGTACTACTCCAATTAAAGTGACAATGTTCATTTCAGCAAGATAGAAAAATGCAACATTTCTAGTTTTAATACCAAGTGCTTTAAATGTACCAATTTGAACACGATCTTTTAATATTAAAGATGAAATAGTTGTTAAAACAATAAGCAAAGCAACTACGAAAAATATAATTGGAAAAACCAAAGTAAGTTGTTTAGCTTGATTAATATCGTTTTCAACTTGTAACATTGTTGGATAATTTGAACGTGATAAAGCCGCTAACAAATTATTATTTTCTTTGCTTTCAAAATGGTTTTCGACATTTGTTTCAAATTTTGAAATTTCTAAATTTGGTGCGAGTTTTACAACGATTTGATTATAAAACGAAGCAATAAACGACTCAACATCTACGTTTTCTTTAGACTCAATTTCTTTTTCAAGAGAGTTCATAAGCATCATTATTGTAACGTCAAGTTGAGTGGCGTTATTTTGATCTGAAAGAAAATCTCTAACTAAAGTTAGCAAATAATTTAAAAGTTGATTTTCACTAGTTTCTAAAAATGAGTTAATTTCACTAAGTAAAACTGATGAAGAAAGTTTATTACCTAAATAATCAATGACATTAGTTAAAAGCAACCTTGTTGACAATAAAAAGTTTGTTGTTGAAAACTCACCACTATCGATGTTTTCTGGATGAGACATTATTCCGTTAACTTTTAAATCTAATTCAATGTTTTGCTCAGGAAAAATTGCTCCAACAACTCCATTTATTAAGTCACCAATTTCTGTGGAATAATTATCAATTATTTGATTAATTAAATTTTGAATTGTTTCGTTTAACTCAACGCCACTTAAAAGCTTTTGAATTAGTCCTTTTAGACTTTCTGGGTCAGAAGTAATTGTTGAAACAGCTTGTTTAATAAATGCTGAATCAATATTTACTGGTAAAGTATCACCTAAAGAAAACGAAACATTATTATTTTCTTCATATCGATCAACAAAAGCTTGATCAACAAAGAAAAATGAGTTGTTGTCATAATAAATAACATCTAATTCATAAGGTTTATTAACTGAAGGAAGATAATCCATTACTAAAGCATTAGAGGAAGTCGAACCCAAAGACATTGGAATATAAAATCTGGTTTCAACCTCTCCGCCTTCATTAACACCAGCTTCTTCTTTTATAAACTCTAAATCTTTTTCACTTTGCTCAGTGTTAACTAAATCAGGAGAAATTGTAATCCATTCATCAGCAACATTTCCTCTTTGATAAACATCATTTACTCTACTTTCAAAACTTTGAGCATTGGCGTCTAAACCAACATATAAAGTAACGGAAATTCCAACAATAAAAATAATGGAAATAAATTGACGTAGATTTTTCCATATATCTCTAAATAATTTTTTGGTTAAAGTCTTAAAAAGTCTCATCTTACCAAACTATATCTTTGACAGTGCCTGGATTTTTAATAACATAGTTATTAATTAAAGTACCGTCTTGAATTTCAATAATACGATCGGCAATTGCAGTTAGCGCTTTATTATGGGTAACAACGATAACAGTCTTGTTTTGGTTTTTACAAACTTTATATAAAAGATCCATAATTTCAACACCAGTTTTTGAATCTAAAGCTCCAGTTGGTTCATCGCAAAGTAATAAAGTAGGATTTTTAACTAGAGCTCTTGCAATGGAAACTCTTTGTTGTTCACCACCCGATAATTGACTAGGAAAATTATTTGCTCTATTTTCTAAGCCAACTAAAGTTAAAACTTGCATTGGATCATAATGCTTTTTTACAAGAGACGATGCTAAATAAACATTTTCATAAGCACTTAAAGAAGAAACAAGGTTATAAAATTGAAAAACAAATCCAATATCGTTTTGTCTAAATTTAGATAACTCTCTTTCATTAAAAGAAGTTACTTCTTTATTGTTCAAAATATAAGTTCCACTACTTGCTTTATCCATTCCACCTAAAATGTTTAAAAGTGTAGATTTGCCTGCACCACTTGGACCAACTATAAATACGAATTCGCCCTTTTTAATCGAGAAATTAACATCTTTTAAGGCGACAACCTCTTGGTCGCCCTTTTTCTTATTTCCATAAACTTTCGAAATATTTTTTATTATTAATTCACGATTCTCTTCCATAAGTTAACCTCAAATTAAAGGAGCAATAATTCTTAAAAAAGCCCACATTATTTTTTTGCGAAGTGGTACATGTAAATAATCATTAACATTGATTTTTTTGCCAATTTTACTCATTTCTAAAACATCATCTCGAATTTCAGCAATTTTTGGTGACAAACAAATTAAAACAGAGTTTTCAAAATGAAGATACATGCTCCTAAAATCTAAATTGGCTGTGCCAGTGATTGCAATTTTATCATCACTAACCATAATTTTAGCGTGATTAAATCCAGGAGTATATTCATAAATTTTGACACCATTTAAAAGTAAATTAGCATAATAACTACGAGTTACTGAATAAACTACTTTTTTATCAGGAATTCCAGGAGTAATTATTCTAACGTCAACTCCACTTTTTGCTGCACTTTCTAAGGCAGTTACAATTTCACTATCTGGAATTAAATAAGGAGTTGAAATATATAAATATTTTTTACTAGTTTGAATAATTTGAAGGAAAGCATCGCGAGTTCCGTTTTCTCCATCAAAAGGAACTTCACCAAATGGTTGAAAATAACCTTCATGTTCAATAAGTCCAATAGGATGAATCGATTTCATTTTTTCATAGAAAAATTCTTTTGGATCTTCTTCAACAAAACTTTTTTTATTATGTAACATCCAGTTAGATAAAAATAAAGTTGTTAAACCATTAACAGCTTCACCTTTTAGCATGAAAATATTATCTTTCCAAATTCCAAAACGAACAATTTTATTAATGTATTCATCAGCAATATTGCAGCCTCCACTAAAGCCAACAACACCATCAATGACTAAAATTTTACGATGATCACGGCTATTTTGACTAACATCAACAAGTGGTCTTAATCTATTAAAAGCGAAACATTTAATTCCATTTTTTCTAGCATCTCTAAAGAAATATGAATTAATTTTAGCAACGCTACCAAAATCATCATAAATCATCCTAACGTCAACGCCTTCTTTAACTTTTTGCTTTAAAATTTCATAAATATCATCAAAGAAAATGCCGCTTTCAATAATAAAATATTCAAAGAAAATAAACTTTTTTGCTTTTTTAAGTTCTTCAATCATCACTGGGAAGCCATTTTCACCAAGTGGATAATATTCAAAATGTGTATTTTTATAAATTGATGCATAGCTTTGCTTATAAATTTTATTAGCAACTAAATATGCATCTTCATTTTTACTCTTTATTTCTTCTAATACAGAGGTTGAATCAAGTTTACCTTCTTTTAATTTTTTATTTATTTTATTTCTTCTTAAGGCTTTCTTACCTTTAGTAGTAATTTTTTGAGCATATAAAAGATATAAAAGTGCGCCTGCATAAGGTAAGCAAAGCAAAACCGTAAGCCAAGAAACTTTAAAATCAACTTGTGATTGAGAATTTGCGATAAACAGCCCACAAATTACATCAAGCAAAAGAAGAATTATTAAAGGAATGTAGAAAAATCTTCCAAAGGATTCAACTAAAATTAAACATAAAATCAAACCCACAATTAAAATTGTGCCTAGTAAGAATACTAATGCAGCGACTATAAATCTAAGGTGAGAATGTCTTCTCTTTTTTCTAAGTTTACTTGCTTTTTTCCCCATTGATTTAATTATACTATTTAAAATAAGTTTTTATAGAAAAAACTTGAGTTTTGCAAAATTTTTAGTAAGATTTAGCGATTTCTATGATATCTGAAAACTTAGAAACAATTGGAACATTTAAAGGTTTTAAAACTTTTTCGCTATTATGTCCAAAGTTTACTAAAATTGGAGTTAACCCAAGTGCTTTAGCAACTTCAAAATCATGAGCAGTATCACCAAGCATTATTGTGTTTTTAGTATCAATATTATGAGAAAGAATATATTCTTTTCCATATTCAAGTTTACCTTTAGCAGCTAAATTATCACTAGCAATTACACCATCAAAATATTTAAGTATTCTAAAAAATTCGAGTTGTTTCTCTAAAATTGTTCTTTCACTTGCTGAATAACAATAAAGTTTAGCACCAAGCTCTTTTAACTTAGCTAAAGTTTCTTTAACACCTTTATGTAAAGATGTTTCGGTCTCTTCTTTTGCAAGGTATCCTTCAAAAAATCTTTTTGAGACGTCTTGATAGCTCTCTTTTTCAAAGTCAAAACCAGCTTTTTCGTAATATTTTTTAACTGGGAAACAAAAATTATCTAGATAAAAATCCATAGTTACCTCTGGTAAACCATATTCTTCGAAAATTTCAGCTTCAACATCGAAGCAAAGCTTTAAATCATCAAGTAAAGTTCCATTAAAATCAAAAAATATATTTTTAATCATAATTATCTAAATTTAAGAGCCTTCTCAATATCATTAATTTCTTTAATAATTGAATTTGATAAGTTATAACTTCCATCTTCTGTTACTAAAATATCATCTTCAATACGAATACCTATTCCAAGTTCTTTAATATAAACACCTGGTTCATCAGTAATAACATTTCCTGGAACAAGAGGTAAATCTCTATCAGAAGGATCGTGAGTATCAAGACCTAAATGGTGTCCAATTGAATGGAAATAATATTTCTTAATTTCTGATTCATTTTGAATAATCCCAAGATTTAATAGGCCTTTTGCAAGGATTTCAGTTGCAAGAGTGTTTAATTCTTTTAAAGTAACACCTGGTTTTATTGCTTTTATTATCTCTTTATTACAGTCTAAAACTACTCGATAAATCTCTTTTTGTTTTTCAGTAAATGAACCACTTGCAGGATAAGTTCTTGAAATGTCACCACAATAAAAATTATTTTGACTACCTAAATCAAATAAAACTAAATCATTATCTTTAATAATTGAATTAGCAAAAGGATAATGTAGAGTTGTTGCATTCACTCCACTTGCACAAATTGTTGGGAAAGATAATTCACTATGGTCATAGTCTTGAATTGTGTAATAAAAAAGCGATGACAATTGATATTCATATAATCCAGGTCTAATCTTTTTTAGAATTGCTTTTAAACCCATATTAGTTTTATTGATTGCTTCTTGAATTTCATTAACTTCAGCGGGAGATTTAACCATTCTTTTTAAAATGATAGTACGATAAATATCTTTTAAAGTTAACCGTGGGTAATTTAATGTTAATTCCTGACCAATATCAGCAGTTGTTTTGAAATCATCGAGTAAATTTTGTGGTTCAAGATCAAGATAAAGATTGTTTAATTCCTCAATACCGCTTTTTTGTTTAGTAAGAATCAAATTAAGTTCACTATGATATTGATTTAAAAATAAAACATTTCTTAATCCACTAATTTCTTTAGCTTCTTCTACTTTTAATCTTTTTCCAGTCCATTTTTCAATGTTTTCATTTTCTTCAAGAATAAATAGATATTCATTGATAATCCCATTTTGCTTGTAGGCAAGCAAAATGGAGCTTTCTTGGGTAATTCCAGTTAAATAGAAGAAATTACGATTTACAGTAAATTCATAATTTTCATCGGCACTTTTTTTAGGTGCAACGCCAGCAAAAAGAATTAAAACGCTGTTATCATCAATTGATTGATAAATTTTCTCTCTTCTTTGTGAAAATTCTTCTTTAGTAATCATATTATTTCTCCAAAGAATCTATTGCTTTTAAAGCAGGTAAGATTTCATCCATTTCAACTTTTTCAACATTGCCACTATCAATAAGAGCACTTACACCTTCTTTAATTGGAAGTTTAGCAAGTGGGGTTATATTTGTTTCTTTAGCAAATTCTTCAAGTTTACTCTTACCATAAATTTCAATTATTTCACCACATTTTGGGCAAAGAACATAGGACATATTTTCAACTGCACCAAGAATAGGAATGTTCATCATTTTAGCCATATTTATCGCTTTTTTAACGATTAAAGAAACTAAGTCTTGAGGAGATGTAACAATAATAATTCCATCAATTGGTAAAGATTGGAAAGCTGTTAAAGTAACATCACTTGTTCCTGGAGGCATATCAATTAATAAAACTTCAAGTTCGCCCCAAGCAACATCGGTATAGAATTGTTTTAAAAGTGAAGAAACTAAACTTCCTCTCCAAATAATTGGATCATCTTCATGTTCGAGCATCATATTTGTTGAAATTAATTTAATTCCACTTTCAGTTTCAGCAGGAACAATTAATTTATCAGCATTTCCATAAGCTTGAGAATGAATATTAAAAGATTTTGGGATTGATGGTCCAACAATATCACCATCTAAAATACCAACTTTTTTACCTTCTTTATTTAAATAACTTGCAAGTAAGGAGGTGACGAAACTTTTACCAACTCCGCCTTTACCGCTAACTACTCCAATAACTTTTTTAATTTTAGTACTTTTATTAGGAACGCATTTTTGAATTCCAGAACCAGCGCTTGCACCGCATGTTCCATCAGGATTTGCAGAAGCACAACCTGAACAATTTCCATCACAATCTGGACTCA
>CALVLC010000045.1 GCA_944336335.1 uncultured Bacilli bacterium
TCAATAGATCGTGACTTTAATGCAGCAACAAATTTATACCATTATTTAACCAATAAAATAGGTGGAGTTACCGCCGAATTTACGCTTGCGGACTTAACGGCTCTACAAGATGATTTTTCTTTAAATCATTTAGTAACCAGTAAGGTTGAAACAAGAAATCAATATAATTTTTATAGTTATTTATAAGAATTTATAAATTTGATATAACGGTTATTATGTTTACGCCTTAGCAATTGGCAATTATATTGATTATATAATTAGAGAAAATACAAAAGATTTTTTCGAAATACCATTTATTGGAACTAATTTAAAAAATAAATACATTTAATTTATATATTTAACTCTTTAAATATCTTAAAATATTAGTACTTGTTGAAGGCTAATATTTATGACTATAGGACAAAGAATTACAGAATTAAGAGAAAATAGAAATCTAGAATTAGAAAAAGTAAGTGAGAAAAGTAATATTCCGCTTAAAAAGCTAAAAAAGATTGAAAATGATTTATATATTCCAACTCGAGAGGAAGTGCAAGCTCTTTCCAGTGTTTTTGAAATAGAAGAAAAAGAAATAGTAAATGAAGAAACAAGACAAAGCACACTTAAAATTGAAGCTAAAATATCTTTAAATAATCTAGTTTATTGGATAATGAATCTTGTCGTTTATCTTTTCTTTATAATTGTTGCTTTTATTCCAACTTTAAATGTTAAAGGCGAAAACGAAGAAATAATTACTTATAGTTTAAATTCTTTAATGATGGCAAAAGGCAATGCCATTGTCTTGGTCGCTTATATATTCTCGGTTTTAGGTTTTGTTATATCTTTAGGAATGATTGTTGGAAGATATAATAGCAAAGTTAAATTAACAGAAAAAGTTATCAATATAATTAACATAATATTATTAGCAATACTTATTTTAGTAATTGTTACTATTTTTGTTGTTGTTTTTACATATTCAAATGATTTTGTATCATTAATTATTTAATTTATATATAGAAGAAGTATCGGAGGAGTTAACATGAGAACTTGTTTAAATGATGAATTAATAAATTTTCTTAATGAAAGTCATAATGAATATCTTGCTACAAATACTATTAAAAGTATCCTTCTTAAAAGTAGCTTTAAAGAACTAAAGGAAAATGAAAAATGGGATTTAAAAGAAAATACAAAATATTTCTTTTCAAGAAATGGGAATTCATTAATAGCTTTTATTACGCCATTTAAATTTGATAAGAATGGTTTTTACTATAAAATTATTTCATCGCATCTAGATTCTCCAGCCTTAAAATTAAAAGAAAACCCTGCAGTTTTTACAAATTTTTATGAAAAATGGAAAGTAGAAGTATATGGTGGATTAATTAATTTAACATATGTTGATCGTCCTTTAGGCTTAGCGGGTAGACTAATTGTCAGCACAAAAGAAGGGTTAAAAACAAAACTTGTTGACTCTAAAAAGGCAGTTGCAATTATTCCTAACGTTGCAATCCATCAAAATAGAAATATTAATAATGGATTTATTTATAATCCACAAGTTGATCTTTTAGCTCTTTCAGGAACAAGTGATAAAGCTCATTATTTTGATGATTTAATCAATTCATTTTTAGAAGCAGATGAAGAATTAATTTCTCATGATTTATATTTATATAACTTCGATAAAACACAATATGTTGGAGTCAATGATGATTTAATTTGTGGTCAAAAAGAAGATGATCTTTCAAGTGCTTTCTTATCTTTAAAAGCTTTGATTGATTGTTCGGCAAACTCATTTGAGAAAGGAATTAAGGTGGCTGCGTTCTTTAACAATGAAGAAACAGGTTCTCTTTCATTCTCTGGAGCTGACAGTGATTTATTAAAAGTTGCTTTAAGAAGAATTGCTTTATCTTTTAAAGTAAGTGAAGAAGAATATTTAGTTGCTATTAAAAAATCATTTGCATTAAGTGCAGATAATGGACACGCAATTCATCCAAATCATCCTGAAATGAGTGATGATAAGAATATTTGTTCGCTTAATAAAGGTGTTTTAATTAAATTTAATTCAAATATGGCTTACACAAGTGACGCTTTTACATCTTCTTTAGTTAAGAGTTTGTGCAATCAAAATAACGTTCCTTATCAAGTTTTCTTTAATAGAAGTGATGTAAGAGGCGGGTCAACTTTAGGAAACATTTCAATTTCTCAAGAAAGTATTTTAACTTGTGACATTGGTTTACCAGAACTTGCCATGCATTCTTCATTTGAAACTATTGGAAGTGAAGATACTAAACATATGTATGAGTTAATGTTTGCCTTTTATAAAACACCATTTAAGATTGAGAATGATAAAATTACCTTCTTTAAAATGGTCGATTCAAAAAAAGTTTTATAAAATTTCAAATTTTTTTAAATTTTTCCTTATAAACTCCATTGTATTAGTGAGGAGCTAATTTTTGCTCTATGGAGGTGATAGGAAATTATGTTAAATAATTTATTTACTTAGGTAGGCGTTCAATTATTTTGGAAAGTAAGTGATAGATCCCTCTATGTTCTTAAAGCTAGAATGATTGAACAAATCACAGGTTTAAAATAAGCAAATTTAAGTTCATTTAATTGCAATATGTCTTCATAAAATTGCAATATATTGTTTTCATTAAGTGGTGAATTAAGACTTACTAGTAAAGCAAGAAGAAACAATTTTAAGTCTTTAAAAAAGTTAGAATGTTTAAGTTGCCATTCCTTCCTTTAAAGCTAAATTAGAGTGAGTAGTATTCAGTAGTGCAAAAAATAAGTTACTTAAAGCATTCGCTTTCGTCATATTTAAATGATTTAAGATTTTGCCAAACGCCACCTTCAAGCCTATGTAATTCATTTTGAATTAATAGGACTTTTGCGGCCATTCCTTTTGTTTTAAAGGTAAATTGTCTTAATTCACCACCATAAAAGAAGTGAATAATATCAGCGTTATAACACATGACAAAGGTATATAAATCATGATTTGACATGTGGATTTCATAAGGTTTACCATCCATTGTTCCTACATATGAAAATCCATCTTTTTTCGAGAGCGTTAATTTTCCTGTTCCGACTATTTTGGCTGTTTTGCCTTTCTTTAAGAAGTGGTCAAATGGAATTACACCAAGTGTAGTTTCTGTTTCAAATTTATAATCAGGATCCTTTTCAATTGCTTCTCTCTCTTTGATTCTGATATAGTCGAACCATTTCTTTTGAGTAGTTGGTATAAGTGAATTTTCATCTTTCGGATGAATTGTGTAGTTGTTTTCGATGTAGGCTTCGTTTCCACAGTGTTTACATTTAATGGTATTTCCTTTTGCTTCCATTTCAAATTCGTGGCCACATTTAGGACATTTATAAAGTAATGCTTCTAAATCTTCAGCGATGCCTTCACCATTTTCTTTATAAACGATGTTATTGTCTTTTGCCCATTCATAGTCATCATTATAAATAGCAGTGTTTACTCTATCTTCGATTTCTTCTACACTAAGTTCTTTTAATTCTTCTGGAGTAAAAAGTCTTTTAATAGTAGTGTCAGTGCGAGCATATCTTTCTTTTAGTCCAAATTTATATTTTGGTTGGATAAGATAAGCACCAGATGTAACGACTGAATAAACAGGAACTTTAAGAAGTTTAAGTAGCTTTCCTGTGCCGGGAGCTACTGGTTGATTTGCTCCCCCTATTGAAGATAATCCTTCTGGATAAAAAGCAACATTACATTTTTCTTGTTTTACCAAGCGGATAATTTCAAAAGCTGCATATGAATCGCCATAAAATTGTCTTTTTGGAATAAGTTGCATAACTCTAAAAAGAAGTGCAAGATTGATTCTGAAAAATTCATTATATGCAGCAAGGAAATTAAATTTTAAAGGATAAAGTGGCATTGCAGCGAAAAGATAGTCGTTTCTTGAAGCATGATTTGCTACAACAATAATTGGTCCATTTTCTTTTCTTGGATCATCAACTATATTCCGATGCATCCCATATTTCTTTTTATATACCAAGATTGCTAAACGGTATATTACCCAATATAAAAAACTGTTTGGTTTATGAATTCGACGTGAATAAAGTTTTTTATGTAAGTTCTTTTTAGTCATATGTTTCCCTCTAAAAATTATTATACAAAAAAAGTTATTTAATAATTAACTATTTTTACTTTTTGTAAATTATTTTTGGGTTATTAACTGATAGTTCATTCTTATAAATAATTATAAAATACTATATATTATTTATATATTTATGATATAAAAAATGCATGGGAAAATTAGTTAATATCAGTGAAGCAGCAAGAATTTTAGGTGTTACAACAACAACACTTCGTAATTGGGACAAAAAAGGTTTATTAAAACCAGATGAATTAACAAAAGGATAAGCTCGCCCTTATAGAGTAGAATCTTTAAGAAACATAAATAGAAATATTATTGTTACCAAAGATGACTTAAAAACTATTGCTTATGCTCGTGTTTCTTCGCACGATCAAAAGGAAGATTTAAACAGACAAATTCAAGTATTAGAGTTGTATTGCTCGAAACATGGCTATAAATATGAGGTAATTCAAGATCTAGGTTCCGGAATGAATTACTATAAAAAAGGATTAACAAAATTAATTGATTTAATTTTAGATAATCAAGTTCAAAGACTTGTTTTAACACATAAAGATCGACTTTTAAGATTTGGAGCGGAACTTATTTTCTCAATTTGCGAAGCAAAAAATGGTGAAGTTATTATTATAAATCAAGGTGATGAAGCTCCATCGTTTGAAGAAGAATTAGTTAAAGACGTTTTAGAAATAATTACTGTATTTTCTGCAAGATTATACGGAAGTCGCAGTAAAAAGAATAAAAAACTTATTAGTGATTTGGAGAAAGTAGTTGAAACAGATATCACAAAAGATAAAACTGAAAGTGAATAACAAGCAAATAACTTACTTTAAAAAGTGTTTTAGTTGTAGTCGATTTGCATATAACTGGGCAGTTGAACAATATAACAAAAATGCTAACGAATGCATTTTTAAAGATGGCTATAAACTAAAAAAAGAATTCAATTCTTTAAAAAAGACTGATTTTCCATTTACTTAAGAAGTTACAAAATACGCAACACAGCAACCATTTTTAAACATAAATAAGGCCATTAATTCGGCTTGGAAAAATAGAAAAAAAGGAGGAAAAGTTCAACTAAAATTCAAAAAGAAATCTAATCATGAAAGTTTTTATATTGGTGGAGATCAAATTAAAATCCTCACAAAACCTCACTCAAAAAGACATTATTTAAAAATTCCACTTCTTGATGCCCCTATAAAATTAACAGAGCATTTAAAATATGATGCAAAAATAATATCTTGCACTATTTCTCATGATTACTCAGATTATTTTGTTTCATTTACTTTTGAAATGTCTGAAGGCGACTTACTTTTAGCTAAAGAAAAAATAGCTACAATTACTAATAAAGGTGTTGGGATTGATTTAGGAGTAAAATCAAATTTAACTCTTTCAGTTCCTGTAAATATACATTTACCAGAAAATATTAAAAAGAAAGGTAGGCAACTAAAAAGATTAGCTAGACAACTTGATAGAAAAACACATCCAAGAACCAAAGGAGATTCTTCAAAAAAATCTAATAACTATCTAAAAGCTGCCGCTCGCTTATCAAAACTATACAAGCATTACAGAAACATTCAAAAAGATTACCGCGAAAAAGTTTCATCTTTAATCGTTAAACATTTTGATTATATATGCATGGAAGACTTAAATGTTAGAGGAATGATGAAAAATCACCCTCTAGCAAAAGCAGTAAGTGAAGCTTCTTTTTATAGTTTAAGAACAAGGATTGAACAAAAATGTCAAATGGTTAGTAAAACTTTTGTTTTGGCAGATAGGTTCTTTCCTAGTTCTAAAACTTGTTCTTGCTGCGGACAATATAATTCACATCTTAAATTAAGTGATCGAGAATTTAATTGTGATTATTGTGAAGTTTCAATAGATCGTGACTTTAACGCAGCAACAAATTTATACCATTATTTAACCAATAAAATAGGTGGAGTTACCACCGAATTTACGCTTGCGGACTTAACGGCTCTACAAGATGATTTTTCTCTAAATCATTTAGTAACCAGTAAGGTTGAAACAAGAAATCAATATAATTTTTATAGTTTCTTATAAGAGTTTATAAATTTGATATAACGGTTAAGTATGGAACAAGTATTAGTAAATGTGCTTATTTAAGCTTTGAAAATACTTCGCCAATGTTTTCATTGAGTATAAGTTTTACTTTTCTATTTACATTTAATTTGCTTTTGTTGATGATTACAATATTATCTCCAAAGAAATATTGAATTAATGTGTTAGCTGGATAAACATTTAAAGAAGTGCCAGCGATAATTAATAAGTCTGCTTTTTGTAATGCAATAATTGCTTTAATAATCGACATCTCATTTAGTGGTTCTTCATATAAAACAACATCTGGTTTTAAAATTCCGCCACATTTAGAACAAATTTCATCTGGCGCAAGCTCTAAAAAAGAATTTAAGTCATATAATCTTCCACATTTTGAACAATAGTTTCGATGAATGGAACCGTGTAGTTCAATGACATTTTTACTGCCTGCTTTTTGATGTAATCCATCGATGTTTTGCGTGATTATTGTTATATTTTTGCCACTTTTTTCTTTTCTTGCTAGATATTTATGTGCCTCATTTGGTAGTGCATTTTGATTAATCATAAACTCTCGATAGAATTCAAAAAATGTTTTCGTATGCAAAGTAAAATAAGTAAGTGAAAGCATTTCTTCATATGGCTTATCATATTTGCTTTTGAGTTTGTATAAGCCAGTTTCGCTTCTAAAATCTGGTATACCACTTTCTGTTGAAACACCAGCACCACCAAAAAAAGCAATGTCATGCGCTTCGTCAATAAGTTTTTGTAACTGATTAATTTTATTTAAAGATTCAATGTCATCCATATAAAAATTATAAATGTTTTAAAAAAATCTTAATAGTGGCATAATCTTACTAATGGCGCAATGACGTAATGGTAGCCGTATCGGTCTCAGAAGCCGATGAACTGAAAAGTTCGTGGAAGTTCGAATCTTCTTTGCGCCACCATCTGATAACTAACATTTTGATAGAAAGTAAGTGTCTCAAAATGAACGATATTTGCTTGAGAAATCGGGCTTTTTTTCATTTCAAGCGTCTTGCTAGTAGATGAAAACTCGCTCGAACTGAGGAATTTTTAAAAATTAGTTCTACTAGAAAATGAAAGCCTACTAGATAAACGTTTCTCTACTAGAAAAACGATACCCTACTAGTGTCAATAACATTTAACTTTTCCCCTAAAATCACGCTGGAATTTTCCCCAGCTATTTGTTTTAATCTCATCTTTCTCACATAAATTGAAAAAAGTACGACTGTTATCGTACTTTTAACCTGTTTTGAATGTAGCCAACGTTTTATAATTTCATTTTTATTATTTTTTGTATTTGTCCGCTTGATAATCCTTCTTTAAGGATAGGCACATTAAATATTTCGCAAGCCTTAATGATTTCGTCATCAGAAGAACAAGGCGTATATAGATTTTCGTTTGTAAAATGCAAGATTTTCATTCTACGAAGTAATTCAATAAGTTTATAATCTGTAAGTTCTTTAAATATACTTTCTTGGCTATCTTTCAATATGTTTTTTATGTATTTA
>CALVLC010000046.1 GCA_944336335.1 uncultured Bacilli bacterium
GTAGAATATAGAAAAGGAAAGAAGAGTATGTGTACATCATTAAAATTAAAATATAAAGATAATTACGTTTTTGGTCGAAACCTTGATTTAGAGTATCACTTTAATGAAGGAGTAATAGCAATAAAAGAAACTTATCTGATGAAATATAAGTTTTTAAAAGAAGAAACAGTTAATAAAAAGATAATGGGCATAGGTTCATTAATTGATAACTATCCTTTATTTGCTGAAGCGATGAATGAAGATTGTTTATGTATTGCTGGCTTAAATTATCCAGGTAATGCTTATTATCATGAAGATACTCAAGAAAATAAGATTAACCTTGCTCCTTATGAATTGATTAACTATTTATTAATTAATGCTAAAACAGTAGATGAAGTTAAAAAACTTAGTCAAAACATTCATCTTGTAGCTAAAAGTTTTAAAGAAAGTTTACCTTTAAGTTATCTTCATTATTTAGTTTCGGATAAAGATCAATCAATTGTAATTGAACCTAATCGAGATGGAATAAAAGTTTATGATAATCCATACGAAGTTTTAACAAACAATCCTTCTTTTAATTTTCACTTAGAAAATATAAAGCAATATGGAAATTTATCGAATAAATATCACCTTAATAATCTAACGAAAAAAGATGAGTTAAAACCATTTTGTATTGGTTTAAATGCCCATGGATTACCAGGTGATTCATCATCGCCATCACGTTTTGTTAAAACTGTTTATCTGAAAGAAAAGATGGAAGAAAATTTAAGCGAAAAAGATAATTTGATAAATGAAGCCTTTCATATCTTTGAGTGTGTCAGCGTGACTAAAGGCTGTGCATTAACTAGTGAAGGTAGAAGTGAAATCACCATTTACACTAGTGTTTTAGATCCAATAAATTTTGTTTATTACTACAAAACTTATGAAAGTATAAGTGTTAAAGAAATTAAGTATAATGATGTAGATTTTAAAGGCTATAATTTTGCATATTTTGCAATTTAATTTGAGATTTGCAATGTTTTTGATTAATTATATAGGTATTTGAGTAAGTTATTAAGGAGTTACTAAACAACTAGTTGAGATAAAAACAACCAATAGTTGAGTAAATAAACCATTTTTCAACCTTTGGATGATAGGAAAAAAGTGTAGTTATTCTACAATTGAAGCAAGGAGATAGAGACTATGGAAACGTTTGGACAAAGATTTCAAAAATTAAGAAAGTCTAAGAATTTGACTCAAGAAGACATTGCTTCAAAACTTAACATTACGCCACAAAGCATTTCAAAATGGGAAAATGATTTATCGGCACCCGATATTTTAGTTTTACCTGAACTTGCTAAAATTTTAGATGTTTCACTTGATGAATTGTTAACTGGTAAAGGCCAAACTCTTCAAGTACTTAAAAATTTTGATTATAAAAAAGCTGTTTTAAAAATATTAGTTAATTCTTGTGTTGGTGACGAGGTAACTATTAATCTTCCAATTGCTCTTGGAGAAGCTTTGATTAAAGGTATCGTAAATTCAAATTTAGAAAAAATAGACAGCGATGTTGAAATATTAAAATCTATTAATTTTGATCAAATTTTTGAATTAGTTAAAAGTGGTGCAATTGGAGAGATTGTTAACGTTAAAAGTTCAACAGGAGATACAGTCGTAATTAAAATCGAATACTAATTATGAAAATCCAATTATATAACAAAACAAAACGTAAACGATTTTCAATAATTATACCTATGCCATTATGGGTCTTAAAGTATGCATTGAAATACGATGATGAACTGAAAGATCTTAATGTAGACTTTAATAATGTTTATAAAGAGCTAAGGAAATTTAAAAGAGAACATCCTAATTTTGTGATATTGGAAGTGAAAGAAAGTAATGGAGACACGATTAGAATAACTCTTTAAATATTAAGATATCAGTCCTTTAAACACCCAATAGGAATAACAAACACACCATCATTTGGTCTTCGATAACCATACTTTGAAGCAGTAATTACAATCTTTAGTGTTGGCTCATCAATTTTGTGTGAATTATTAGAGTTATATTCTTTTATAAGAGATTCTAGTTTATTTAAATGTTTAGCCGCTTCCTCGACTTGAAAATCACCAAGTTTGAATTCAATTAAAGCATAACGAGTATCTTCAAGATGTAATACGCAATCACATTCAAGACCTAAATTATCACGGTAGTAAGAAAGTTCGCCGTTCAAAGCAGAGGAGTATACTTTTAAATCTCTTATACATAATGTCTCAAATATAAAGCCAAAAGAATTTAGATCTTTTAGATATTTAGTAGGTGAACCACCTAGTGCAGCTGAGACAAGAGATGGGTCAACAAATTCTCTTTTGTTTCCGGTTCTAATCGCTGTTTTGCTTCTAATATTAGGCGACCAACCTTCCAAATCATTTACAATATACAATTTTTTTAAAACATTAATGTAATCGTCAAGAGTTTTTTCACTTATATTTCGTATTGCTTGGACATCCTCAAGAATGCTTACTTTTTTAGCCAGTGTTGAGATGTTTCGCGCATAACTTTTTAAGATTGTTTTCATTGTTTCGGAGTCTCTTTTGACTTCATCCACATTAAACATATCTTCCAGATAGATTTGCTGTAAATAGTCCTTTGCTATTTCTAATTGGTCATCTTTATTTTTTATTTTAAATACATATGGCCAACCGCCTCTGCATGCAGCAAAAACAATATCTTCTAAGTTTGATTTTGAAATACATCCATTTTCTAATTTTTCTTCACCATCAAATAGTTTTTTTAGTGAAACTTGACCATTTGATTCGCCTGATTCATACAAGCTCATTGGATACATATTGAAAGTAGAGATTCTGCCAGTGCCAGTATGCCTAGTTTTTACTTTTTTAGAAGTAGAGCCGGTTAAAATGAATTGTCCGGGACTGGATGAAAAATCACAGCGACTCCTTACTGCGTCCCATATGTTTGGAGCGTCTTGCCATTCATCAATCAATCTTGGCTTTTCGCCATCGAGTAATGAATCTGGATTTATATTTGCTGTTAAAATAATGTTTTTTTTGTCAGGATTTTTTTGTAATAAAAGGCAACTTTTAGACTTATTAAGAGCAGTTACAGTTTTACCGCAAAATTTAGGACCAACTATATTGATAGCTGCAAATATATTTAATTTTTTTTCCAGTAATTTATCGGCTATTCTTGGAATATATTTAATTTCGTTTTTTCTATCCATATTTAAATTATAAAGAATTTATAATTTCATTTCTACTTTTTTTGATATTTTACTTCCGTTTTTTTTGATGTTTTACTTCGTGTTTTTTTGATATTTTACTTCCGTTTTTTTGGATATTTTACTTCGTATTTTTTTGATATTTTACTTCCGTTTTTTTGGATGTTTATAGATAGTAAGCAATATTCTTTTTAATCAAAAGTTTTATTTTCGAGCCTAAATTTGTTCATATTTTCATACTTTATTCTGCTTTTTTGCAAGAAATAGTCCAAGGTCAAAAGATACTTCGAATAATTAGCTATTATGCTTTCGAGAGGTTTATATTCTTCTTTATTTAAAGGAATACCTTTTTCGTTAACAATACCATTAACGATTATTCTGGTAACTTGAATGTGTAAATAATCATAGGTCATTTGATTTCTAACTATAAAATCAACTCGAGATTGCTATATTTGCCAATCGAAACTGAGCAATTTTGTAAAATCGAATAATTGTGGGTTATGTTTTAAAGAAGTGAACTTTAATTAATACGGTTATCAGTATTTGCTTAAAAATAAAAACTTAATGCAGTAAGATTTCTTACCTTTTACGATTGTTCATTTCTGATATCTTTGTTCATTTAAAAATGTGGTTTTCGTGATTATAAATGCGATTTTTGCAAAATATTTGCAAAAATCCAATTTATAAAATGAAAAATTATAGTTTTGAGAGTTTATACATTTGTTATATTGATTTTAATGAAGTTGACTGATGCCATAACTCGACCATAAATTTGCTTGTTTTTTTATATATTTACTTTGATTAAATTTTGATAAGTTAACTGAACTTTCTCACCAAATTTATCAAGAAAGTTCAGTTAACTATATGTTTTCGTTTCATTATTGACTTTCAAAATCTAAAAATTTTATTCCTTATAACATCTATTTCCAATAACGAGAGGGATTAAACCAAAGTTATATCGATTATTTAATCTTTTTCTAAAGATGAAGTTATTTAACTTGTTAATTAAGAAAATTAATAAAGCAACAACAATAAAGATAAGAACTGTTACTGTCCAATTTAGAATAGCATTACCAACATTAACTCCTAAGTAAGACAATATTTCACCATTAATTAATTTAATGATAACTAAGTTATCTAAACCAGTTGCATCTGGATAGATGTAGTGGTTTTCAGCTAAATAAGCAAGTATACAAGCAAGAACTAAACCTATAATTGGAAAGTAAAAATATCTAATTTGATATTTATGATATTTAAATAAAGTAAGCATTCCACCAAGTAAAAGCATCATGTGAGAAACAATGCCCATTACAAAGATTGGAAAATCTAAAGAAGTGACTATTGATTTAGGTGAAACAAGACCTGCTAAAGAATATCCACATCCACTTAAAAAAGCAAAAATACCAGCAGTAAAATAGAGCTTTTTAATGCCACTTAATAAGATCACACTAAACACAAAATAACTAATATGAGATATCTCAATCGGATAAGTTCCAGTATGAGTTAAGCCATAATATGTAAACTTTATTATCTTCCATATTAAAAGAACACTTGAAAAAAGAATCAAAATTAAAGCAACTAATTTTTCACTTTTTACAAAGATAGTAAAAAGCGTAAAAACAATAATTAAGGAAGCTAGTAATATTGAAAACCAATGGTATTCCGTCTATTTGATTGTCATATGATTTTTAAAAGTAATGAAAGAAAAAAGAGTTTGCTTTTTATTGAATAGGTTTAAAAGACTTTGAAATTTATATGATTTTTGAATGTCAATTTTTATTTTATTATTAAAATGTTTTTTTGGAAAAAGTAATTTACTTCAGTGTAATAATGACTGAAAGTTGAAGAAGTTTTCTTAGAAGTCGAAATTGCTGTTGTCAATCTTGGTAGCAATACTTTATGATAATCTTTATTTTTTTGGTAACTCGGAATATATTTAGAAAGCTCATCTATTAAATCAGTATTAGAGTGGATTGGTTTATCGAATTGGGAAAAGTGGTTTATTAGCCATATCTCAAAACATGGATGTGAAACAATTATTTTTATATTTTGTGGAAGTTTTTTGTTATAACTATCTATAAGTTTAATCTTTGCTTTATCCAGGTCTGTGTCAATCAAAATAAACAGAAAATCTTTAGCTGAAAAGCCATATCTAGCGGCTTTACGCTTTGAAGAATTTATCATGTTTTTGACATCAGTACAACCTGACGAAAAAGTTTTTAAAATATAATTTTCATTAGATGGCTTAAAGTGGCGAAAATAATTTGATTCAGTCTTGTTGTTTTTCCCTTCAAAAGAAAGAAAAATAATCTTTTTTGCGCCTTGCATGTTAATCTAAAATCCTTTCGGCATCAACATCAGGAATGGTATCATAGCGTCCAGCATAATAAGCTTTTTCGATGTTGTTTGTTTTTCGTGGAGAAAATTCTTTTAAATATTTAATGTAGGTTTTGCAAGTTTTTTTATCTTTATAGCAAAAAATAATTTGATCTTTTCTTAAAAAATCTAATGATAAAAGACTTGTTTCAAAAGAAGTTAAAATAAGTTGTGAATTATATTTATTAATGGTTTCATCAAGAAAAAAAGTTATTATTAACTTAGTTAATTCAGGATGGAGTGATGACTCTAGTTCGTCAATTATTAAGACTGTAGGTTTAGATAAGGCATGATAAATGTATTCAGCAAGAACCAACATCTTTTTAGTCCCTAAAGATTCTTCGTTTAGTGGAATTTTTCCTTGAACATCTACGCCATAATGATGTAAGAACAATGTATTTAATTCCGTCTTAATTTTTAGATTTGAATTAGGATTCTGCATTATTTGCTTTTCGATATTGTAATCATCAACATTAAAGTCAGCACTCTTTAAAAAGTTGATTACAAACTTTTTTAAATCAGGATTGTCAATATATTGGTTTCCAGGAACAAATAGTTCTCGGCGTGTTACTTCAGGAGAAATGTTTATTAATTGTGTGGTGAAAAAGTTTAAAGGTTCAGAAAATTCAGAAATTTTTATAGAAGAAAATAATTTTAAATATGGAATGTCGTCTGTCAATGATGCTGTAATATAATCTAACAAAGCGCTTTTGTTGTATTTTGGATTGATAGTAATTTTTGTTTCGTTATTTTCATAGATTCTTCTATATACCTCAGTAGGTCTTCTTGATTCATATTTTATTAAAGATTCACTTAATACAACATTTTGATTATAAGAAATGGAATATTTATAAATGTCACTTGTAGAATTGTTGTCGCTTGTAAAAGTTACTTCAAATGAAGTTGGGCTATCGATTGATTCTTTAGAAAGCTTAAATGGATTATAAGGAAGCGTTGAAGTAGTAGGCAAAAATAAGCTTTGCAAATTTGACATTGCTTCAAGTACAGAAGATTTTCCAGATGCATTTTGTCCATATAAAACTTCAACTTTTGAAATATTTAATTTATTAAAAGAAAAAATATTGTTATAACTAGTTTCATCGTTTTTGTTTTTACAAATTAATGAAATAGTGATTTTATCTTTAATTGACTTAAAATTAGTAACAGAAAAATCTAATAACATACTAAAAACTCCTTTAATTAATTATAATTTAAAATACTCAAAATAACAATTTTAAATCAATTTTTTGCAAGTATTATGCAAAAAACACATTTAAAATATAATAAATTATGGTTTTATTGCGTAGATAGCATTTATGTTAGCTTCAAATTACCAATAGAAATCACAAATTTAGCTTGTATCCCTACATGTGGACTTATATTTAATTTTGATAAATTAACTGAGCTTTCTCACTAAATTTATTAAGAAAGTTCAGTTAATTGTATGTTTTGGTTACATTTTTGACTTTAGAAGTATAAAAAATTATTTCTCTTCCTTATAGTTTCTATTTCCAACAACGAGAGGAATTAAACCAAAGTTATAGCGATTGTTTAATCTTTTTCTAAAGATGAAGTTATTAAACTTGTTAATTAAGAAAATTAATAAAGCTACAACGATAAAGATAGCTATAGTTGCAGACCAATTAAGAATAGCGTTATCAACATTTACTCCTAAGTAAGACAATATTTCACCATTAATTAATTTAATGATAACTAAGTTATCTAAACCAGTTGCATCTGGATAGATGTAGTGGTTTTGAGCTAAATAAGCAAGTATACAAGCAAGAACTAAACCTATAATTGGAAAGTAAAAATATTTAACTTGATACTTATGGTATTTAAATAAAGTAAGGATTCCACCAAGTAAAAGCATCATGTGGGAAATGATGCCCATTACAAAGATTGGAAAATCTAAAGAAGTAACTATTGATTTAGGTGAAACTAGACCTGCTAGAGCGTATCCACATCCACTTAAAAAAGCAAAGATGCCAGCAGTAAAATATAAAGATCTTATTCCGCTTAAAATAATGACACTAAAAACAAAATAACTTATATGAGATATTTCTATAGGATAAGTTCCAGTATGAGTTAAACCATAATATGTAAATTCAATTATTTTCCAAATTAAAAGGACTAGAGAAAAGAAAACCATTATAAAAGAGATAAGTTTTTCATTTTTTACAAGTATAGTAAATAAAGTAAAACATATTATTAATGAAGCAAGTAAAATTGAAAACCAATAGTAATCCATAAAATGATTATCACACAATTTAAATTATCTGTTAAAGGAAAATTGGAGATGTGGTGTTTCATTAAATGGGGTTTGATGTAAAAATTTAAAGACTTCTTTAATGGTTTTTAGAACTAGATTTACTCGTGCTTTCGGGCTCTTTTACTATAAGTGTAAGATATAACAAATCTAGATTTAACGGCATAAAAATGGAATTTATGGTAGTTATTTAAGTGAGCTTATTGCCACTAGTTGGCGTTATTACTAATTTTAATGATTGTAAATTTTTTGCTTCATTGACTATTTGAAAATCAAAATAACAACGATATTTATCAATTTTATTAAGATTTATAGCCGATTAACATTAAATTAATGTAATCACTAAAAGTTAAGAAAAACATTAATCTTGTCAAATTGCTTAATTTGGTAGAAAATTAAAACAAGGGAAATTAAATTTCATTATTTAGTGAGGGATAATGACTCACGGAGGGAAAACAATGAAAAAGAACAAAAACAAAAAAATCGTATTAGCAAGTACGATCGTTCTCGGCTTAGCCGCTATCACAAGTAGTGCCTTAGCAGCGTATATCATAACGGGTGGGGAAAACACTCGAGATCAAACTGTAAATCCTGATGATGTCGCTGTAGATAACAAGGTTACTGATTTAACAATTGGCGAAGATAGTGAATTAAAACTTAATTTTGCTTCTGCAAAAACTGAAGGCGATGTTAACTTAGTAGAAGATGGTGAAAATGGTAAGCCTGATTTAACAGTTACATTAAAACTTAATATGGAAGCAAGCAAAAAAGAATATATTCCAACTTTATACGTTACAGTAACGGCCGAAGATGGTGATAATGATTCTACACAATACGTTGCTTTGCCAGCCCAACAAACAATCACATATAATAATGAATCTCCAGCATGGAACAGTACTGTTTCTCCATTTACTATGGATTTAACTTTAACATGGTCTTGGGGAACTTTATTTGGCAATGGTTCACCTACTGATTACTATAATACTGGTGCTGGCTCTTCTAAAGACAAGTCAACTATAGCAAAAGAAATGGAAAAATTCAGAGATGTAATGAATGCAACAACATATAAAGTTACAATCACTGATGTTAATCCAAACTGAAGTGCCTAATTTTTAGCTTACTCTAAATGGTATTTTATATTGTTCTAACAATTCTTTTAATAATTGCTTTAATTGTGGTTACTTTCTTAATTTATGAAAGACAAACAAGTATTAAAGAAATTAAAGTAGGAGAACTAGATGCTGAACTAATATATGAAAGACATGAAGATTTAGAAAAAAATAAAAAGCATAAAATACTTAAAAAAAGTCTTGACATTGGTCTTGATGTTTTAATTGTTATACTTGGTCTCTTATTTATAGTAGGAGCGATAGATAAAGTAATTAATGTCTCTTCACTTCCTTTAAAAAGTGTCGTTATTGCATCAGGATCAATGTCAGAAAAAAATGAAGAAAATGATTATCTATTTGAAAACAAATTAGATAATCAAATTCAAGTTAATGATCTTATCTTTTTAACAAAAGTTGATTCATTAGATGATATAAAACTTTACGACATTATTTGTTACGTTAATGAAGATGATTTAAGAATTGTTCATCGAGTTGTTGAAATTCATGATACATATCTTAAAACAAGAGGCGATGCTAATAATGCAACAGATGATATTGATATTACTCTTGATCGAATAGTTGGTAAATATAACAACTTCAAAATTCCTGGCGTCGGTTCATTTACTTTCTTTCTTTCAAGTGATTATGGAATATCAACATTATGTATTATATTCGTTCTTTCAATTATCTATTGTTACGTAAGATCATCAATTGAAAAAGAAGAAGAAAAAAGAATTAAATACGTTCTAGAAGAAATAAAAGATTATCAATCATTCTCACTTATTTCTTCTTGTGGAACATTAACAGTAGTTGATGATAAATATAACTACGAAGAAAACAAAGAAGATATCACTATTACCTCTTTATTAAAATCTGGTGATTTTAATAAAGAACTAAAAAAGGAAAAATAACCGATGAAAAAGAAATTAACAAGTGGTGAATGGTTAGCCATAGGTCTAACAATATTCTATGTAATAATTGCAATTCTTGTTGCTTTAGGAATGGATGGTTCTCATACCGCCATGAATAAGAATAATATCTTTGCTGGGCTAGCTGAACTACTTAATATGCCTAATATTAAAACTTATTCCGGTATACGGATTCTTTTAATATTTATTCTTATTTTTATTATTATTTTTGCTTTTTTAGTTATATTTTTACGTCGTTTTTTCATAAAAAAGAATATAAAAACATATTCTGTTAGAGCGTTTGCGAGTTATAGTTTAGGCTTTGCTTTATGTTTTGGCTTAGCAATTGGATTAGGAATTTTATTTCAACTTGGCGAAACTAGTAAAGAAGGCGGCATTGATAAACTAGATCAAACTTTTGGTTTTGTCTTTAGTGCCCTTTTACTTGCTCTTTTAGTTTATGTTGTTTTATGTGGGCTAGTTTGGGGAATAATTGGCGTTTTAAATTTCCTTTTAAGAAGAAAACCACGATCAGAAAATGAAGAAAACGAAGAGATTGAAAGATTAAAAGAAGAACTTAAAAAGAAAGAGGAAGAAGAAAAAGCTGATTTATCTAATTCATTTAGTGATGCGAAAGAATTAATGAATGCTAATCCTCAATTTATAAATGGTGTAAGTGGGGAAGGCGTGTCTTCTTCAAATGGCTTTTTAGCTAAAGAAATAGGTAAAAAAGAAGATGTTTTTAAAAATCTTGTTGCAATTGATAATGAAAATTTAAATAGCGTGAAAGTTAGTGATACTGAAGACATATCTTTAAAATATATTCTTGATAACTTACAAGGCTATTTAGCAACAGTTCATCATTTATATTACGATAAACGTGAACTTGCGGAATTTATTGCTGGACTTAACGCTTCTAAACTTATCATTTTAGAAGGTGTTAGTGGAACTGGTAAATCTTCTTTACCACGTTACTTTGCTAAATTTATTGGAGAAGAAGCTTACTTTGAATCTATTCAAGTAACTTATAAAGAAAAGTCAGATCTGCTTGGCTTTTATAACGAATTAACTGGAAAATATAATGAAACTCTATTCTTAGAAAACCTATATAAAGCAAGTTACGAAACTTCAAAAGTTAATTTAGTAGTTCTTGATGAAATGAATATTTCGCGTATTGAATATTACTTTGCTGACTTTTTAAGTGTTATGGAATTCCCGGAAGAAGATCGTCGAATTTCTTTAATGCTTCTTCCTGAAAGTTATGATGCTCCAGATAATTTAGAGAAAGGACAACTTATTCTTACACCAAATACTTACTTTATTGGAACAGCCAATAAAGATGATTCAACATTTACTATTACTGATAAAGTTATTGATAGAGCTATTGTTATTAACTTTGATTCAACTCAAAAAGAACTTAAATTTGATAAAGAGTTCTATCCAATTTCATTAAGTTATGATGGGCTTAAAGAACTCTTTAAAAAAGCTAGTGAAGAATATAAGTTTAAAGAAAGTGAACGTAACAAATTCTTAAAAGTATTAGATTTTATGTCCACAGAACTTGATATTACAATTGGTAACCGTATTATTCGTCAACTTGATGATATGGTTCCTATTTATGAAGCCATGGGTTTAACAAGTCTTGATTGTTTAGATGCTATTTTCTCAAGTAAGATTTTAAGAAAACTTGAATCACGATATGATTCAAGTTTAAGAAATGGACTTTCTAGATTATCTAAATTATTAGACAGTGAATTTAATCAAGATTCATTTAAAGTTTCAAAAGATGTAATTTCTAAATACTTAAGGAGATCTATTTAGTGAATAGAGTAAGTGTTAATAAAAATACTAATTTTGATTTCAACTTATCATTAAGCTTATTTAATGAAATAAGCTTGATTTTAGAACACGCTTATAACATTGCACTTACTTATAAAGTTGATCTAAAAAGAGAAGAAACTATTGTTCGACTTGAAGAATATAAACGTTATGATAAAGGTTTAATTAATAAAACGATTAAAGATGCTCGTTTATTTACAGCTCAAGATTCAAGTATCTTCCCTAAAAAGATTTATCAATTTGTTTATGAAGAAAACATTGATACTTATGAAAACCGCTTTGTTTATTATCTTCTTTTAAATCTCAAAGATGATTTAAAAGAAGGCCTAAAAGTTATCGAAAAAGAAAAGTTCCCTTTTCTTAAAAATGGAATCAGTTATGGACGATTTGGAACTTATTCTTTACTTACAAAATATCTTTATGAAGAAAGCGACATTTTAAAAGAAGAAAATGAATATAAAGAAAAATTAACTGATTATTTAAGAAAGATTGAAAATATCTTAAAAAGTGGTTTCTTCCGTTTTGTTAAAAAAGTTAATTTTGATGAAATCTACGCTACTAACATTCTTTTAAATGATAAAGATTATTCTTACCTTTATTTTTACTACAAGAAAAATAAAGAAAGTAGTGAAACTACAAAAAATAAATTATATGAATCTTTATTTTCTTCGCTTAAGGAAGAAAATAAAGATAATATCCTTTTTGACAAAGTCAATTTCTTTTCTTTTTTAAAAGAAGACTTTGTCTATTCTTTTAAAAAAGATAATAAAGTTAACTTATCTTTATTAAATAAAAAGATTAATAAAGTTATTAATTATTCTTTTGATATCAAGATATCTTTATTTTCAAAAGCTTTGATTTTAACTTTTGAAGATATTGACTATAAGATCTTTATTAATGATTTAAAAGATATTAAAGATATCCTTTATTCATTAATGACAAAACTTAGAAATAAAGAAAATATCTGTCCATTATGTAAAAAAGAAAATGAAAGTTTATCGTGCTCAAGTTGTGGTGCTAAATATTTCTTAATTAATGAAAAAGAAGTAACTTTTGCATGGATTTATAATATTTTCGCAGTAAATTTAAAAGGAGAAGATTATGAAATTTAAGCGTTTTATTTCCTCTATATTTCTCTTTTTATCAATGACTTTATCATCTTGTTCTCTTTTTGGCGGAGTAGATGAAGGCTTAATGATTGACCGCGTTGAATCAAGTACAAATGAAGCTGGTAATACTTTAGTTACCATGTATTTTACTGATGAAGATGTTGAACCTTTAACTTTTGAAATACCAAAAGGTGTTACCGGAGATGTTGGTCCAATTGGTGCAACTGGACTTGGCATTGAAAGTATTACATCTCGTCAATCTGAAGATGGTAAAAACACAATATTAACTATTTCATTTACCAGCGAAGACGTACCTGATAAAGAAATTACAATACCTAACGGAGTTAGTATTGTTAAAACTAATTCAACTTTTCATCCTGAAACAAATGTCACAACAATTACTTTTGAATTAAGTGATGGAACAGTTATTCCTGGAAAAGACGATGATCCGATTGAGATTGTAAACGGAAAAGATGGGATTGGAATTGAACGCATTGAGCAAGAAACTCAAGATGATCAATCTATAAAAATTACTATTTATTATAGTGATCCAAGTATGGGTGAAGATGGTAAAACCGATCTTATTATTCCTTATAAAAACGGGGAAGATGGTAGAGGAATAACTTCAGTAGTTTCAACTCAAATCGAAGATCAATTTTATATCACAATTAATTACACTGATGGAACTTTTGAAGATTTAACACCTATTACAATTCCACAAACTACCAAATGGTTAAGTGGTTTAGGTGCTCCAAATAGTATTGTTACTAATCAAGCAAATTATGGTGATTATTATTTTGACCAAGAAAACTTTGTTATTTATTACTTTGATGGCTCAGATTTTATTGAATTAATTAACTTGACTGAAAATAATAAAGTTACAGAAAAATGCACAGTTACATTTAATCCAAATGGCGGAATTTTTGTTAGTGAAACAATTGGAAAAATTCAAATTGATTCAGGCAGCACAATTAATTTAGCTAGTATTCCTTTATGTGCAAAAGATGGTTTTTCTTTTGAAGGATATTACACAACTCCAGAAGGACCAGGAAACCCACTTTCAGGAAGATTAACAGATTTAACTCCAATTTTTTCTGACATTACTTTTTATGCTTATTATGAGGAAATTTTATGAGGAAAATTAAACGAAAAATCCTTATAAGTTCAGTATTTTCTTTTATTTTGATTGCAACAATTGGTGTTGCCTTTTCAACATACATTCTTACAAATGATACAAAAGAACAAGTTAGTGTTGATACTAATGACATTAATGTTAAACAAGAAAATCAAACCTTTTTGTCATATAAAGAGGTGAGTAGGAAGATTTTTACTTATGATGATGATATAGTTAGCGATATTTTTTCTATCTCGTTTAATTTTAATCAAAAAGAATACAACACAACTTCAAATATTTTAGGAATAAGTACAAAGTCAGGTATTGGCGCAAAGATAAAATTCGATTCTACTAGTCTTTATGAGCATGTAAAAAATAATGTCAAAAATAGTTTTGTGACCTTGAGTCATGAAAACTATTCACTCGAGATGGAAAACAATAAAATCTATACTTCTAACGAACAAAATTGCTTATATTTTGAGAACGAATCGAAAACTTGCTTTTTTCATATTTCTGTTGCTAAAGAGAATGCTAATAGTAACTTTTATGTCCAAAAAATTGCCGAAGATAATAACCTTTTAAATAATTCTAGTTTCTCTGGCGGAAAACCAGTGGATAATGTATGGAGTTTTAATATAAACTTTAATTTCAATATTATAGATGACGAAGCAGGATATTCGATAAGTTTCAATAAAACAAGCTTTTCGAATGTTACCATAACTTTATTCTTTGAAGATTATAGGTGATATAGATGAAGAAAAAGTTATTGTTTTTATTTTCTTTTTTATTATTAACGACAATTGCCGTCGCTTTTTCTGATTATATAATTGTTAACTTAAGAATCAATAATTTGAATAAAGATGTTAGTATTGAATCTGGTGAGAATAAAAATGATTACAAAAAAGTAGTTTTTTTAGATGAAAATGGCACGCAATTAAATAAATATTACTTTAAACCAGGAGAAACTTTGACTCTTGAAGATGCTCCATCAAGTAAAATAACTTATGGTGATTCTTCTATGCAAGTAGAAACTTGGACAGATAACGCAGGAAACATTTTGAGTCCGCTTGATAATGGTTTTAGCCGTGGTATAACGATTTCGAAACCTTTAGAATTAAAGAAACAGATTATAACAAAGAATTACGAAAATACTTCTTTTAGTCAAGATGACGGCAAAATAACTATTGATAATTCAAAAGGGAATTTTGATGGTAATATTGTATATAATGGTAGTTCGGTTTCGATCCAAGAACATGATAACGAAGATAAAACTAAGGCTAATGAGATAATTTTAAACGAAAGCATTATTGGTAATGGAAGTATAACAACAACTTTTAAAGACCAAGATGGTAACGAAACCACTGAACAAGAATTAAAAAGTGGTGGCTCGTATCAACACACTTCTGATGCGACAATCGGATTGGAAGATGCTAGTGATAAATCAATAAATATAAATACATATAAGCCAAATTCAGGTAAAACAAGCAATAATAATCCTTGCATTACACGTTTAAAACTGGGGCAAGATACAATTTTGACTTCAGGTTCTTCTCTTAATATCGGTGCACGTACTGGGTATTATGCAGGAGGGGGTTGGTCTCAATTTAATTGGCAAGGCTATATTAATGGTTCTTATAGTGAACTAGATTTAAACGGAAAGACATTAATTGTTGGTAGTGGAGCAACATTAAACATAAACGGTTCGCTTTGTGACACAGTAGGAACTGGCCAAATTATTATTGAAAGTGGTGCAAAAATTGTTGCTACATTTATAATCGAAGATCAACATCATGAACGTCACATGCCAATAGCATATGTTTATAGCGATGCGCCTTTTAAAATGTTTAGATTTCCGTATTTGAATGCTAATATCAGGATAAATAAGGGAGGCTCTTTAATTGGTAAGCTAAAAATTGATTTGGGCGGCGATGGCAATGCAAATATGTATAATAATGACATTAATATAATAGGTGATGGCTCTAATTTTATGATAGACACTAGTAATTCAAACTCAGATTCATTCATAAAAAGAAGTGTTTATTATGATAAGAATTTAATAAAAACTTTATCAACAGAGGCTATTTCCAAGAATAATATTATCTATCAAAAAATTAAATATGAATGTTATGGTGGGAGCGTATTAATGCATAAACCTGGTGTTGACGAATTCTCTATTAATACTATTAGTATTGATGTAGATTGGGATCGTTGCGACATTTTTGTACCACCTTATTTTGATTTCTATCTTTACAATACTGATATAACTTTATATAACAATTATATTTTTTATCCAGGTTCTTATTTATATATTGATAATGACTCATCAATTATGTTATCTGCAACTGATCCAAAAAAATTCTCATTTAATTTATCAGGTCAGACTGGTTACTCTGAGCAAATTCCTGATTTTTATCAAGGTGTAGGCGGCTTGATGTTTATACATGAAAGATTTGATCCTAAAGAACCATATCAAAATGGTTCATCAACTAAAGAATATGGTTGGATTGATGATAGGGACAATGAAGTTAATAAAGTAACAAACGAAAACACGGGCGCGGTTACATATAATAATTCTTCAGGAAATAGAAGTTTAATTTATACTTCTACAACTAAATTTTGGAGTGAAATGAATAAAACTAAGCCCGCGAAAGCTGATATATATGGAACTATTAATTTTGATACGAACATAACTCTTTATAAAGAAAATTATCATTTAGGCGGAGAAATAAATATTCATAATTTAAAAGCTTTTGTTGACAATGTTAATAATTTAAATTGTGTTAATTTTTATAACAACGTTTTTGATGGTGCTCCTAATTGGTTTAAGTTAAGAATTTTTGGGGTAGGAGCTGCGAAAGTTAAGTTTAATATTTCTGATTATTATGCTTATCCTTTGATAACTAATGGCAACGTTATTATGGACTTAACAAACAATAATAAAATTAGGAGTGATTACAGTACAGTTAAATATTCTATGAACTTTGAAAATGGTTTAATAAAAAACGAACATACTAATGAATACTATGCATATATCTATAGAAATTTTGATGGTGTTTATAATAATTGGGTTAATCATTTAAATAAAATTGCTTATTACGAACAGAAATACGTTTTTCCAAAGTTTGAGGACGATTATGATTATTGGAATAGTTGCTTAGATGATTTACGCTTAGTTTTTGAGAAAGTTAATTACAACTCCATTAATCATACTGTTACTTCAACATCTACAAATGAAACTTTCATATATTTTCATGGAGGTTTTTTCAAATTTACTCAAGTTGAAACTGGAAAAGGTGAGGTCGATGTAAGAAAGTTTCATAACTACTTTGACGATAATAGCGGCAGTACTTACCCAGATTTATATACAGGGGTTAAAGAAACAAGAACAGTGAAATATGTTTCAAGCGACTCTTATTATAATCACGGAACATGGAGACTTAATTCATGAGCGACCAAATTCTAACTTCCTCCATAAAAATCACTAACTTAAATAAATCCTACAATAAAAAGCAGGTTCTTTTTGATATTAATCTTGAAGTTTATGAAGGAGAACTTTTTGGATTTATTGGTAAAAATGGTGTTGGTAAATCAACAACAATTGAATGTGTTTTAGGATCAAAACTTTTTGATACTGGAGAGATATTAGTAGAAGGTTTAGACATCAAAGAAAAGCCAATTGAAGTTAAAAAGATGATAGGTTACGTTGCAAGTGAACCAACTTGCTATGAAGATATGAGTGGTATTCAATATCTTCAATTTATTGCATCTTTATATAAAGTAAACCCACAAATCTTCATTAAAAATTTAACTTTCTTAGAAAAGAAGTTTGAATTTTTAGAAGAAGATTTATATCGAGAAATTAAAGAATATTCTCATGGTATGAAACAAAAAGTTTGCTTAATGGCTTCTTTAATTCATAATCCAAAAATCTGGATACTTGATGAACCAACTGTTGGACTTGATGCCATGTCTACTAATGAACTTTCTTTGCTTATGAAAGATTACGTAAAGCATGGAAATACTTGTTTTGTAGCTAGTCACAATATTGATTTAATTGCTAAACTTTGTGATCGAGTAGCAATCATAAAAGATGGAAGAATCTTTAATATCTATGATTTAAAAAGAGAACCAAGTTTAAGAAATAGAATAGAAAAGATCTTCTTAAAGTTATATGAAGGAAATTCAGAATGATTGCTCGTCTATTTATCAAAGAATTTAAAGCAACTTCTTTTTTAGGAAAGAAGGGCTATAAAAAGATATTAAATATATTATCTTCTATTATTCTTCTTGGCTTATTTATTGCTCTTGAAGTTCTTTTATATATCAATATCTTTGACAAAGTTAATGTTTATACTGACTTTAATGATGCTTTATTTATTATTCTTTCTTTTGTATTTTTTATTGCTGGAATCTTTTCGCTTGTTCCAATTACATATAATGCATTTTTTAAGAATACAAAAGAAAGAATAATCTTAGGAACATCACCGGCTTCAACTTTTGATATTATTTTAGCTAAAGGTTTAAATATCTTTTTTAAGGCATTAATCATTACTTTTTCAACAATATTTACCATAAGTCTAGCTTATGGAATTAAAAGTGAAAAAGATTTTGTTTTCTTTGTTTTGATGTTTTTTAATTCACTTGGAATTAGCTTTTTACTAGAAACTTTTGCTTTTATTTTAGTAATTCCTTTTAGAGAAATTAGAAAAATCATCTCTCGATATAAAATCGTCTCTTTCATCATCATGATGATTTTTCTAATTGCTCTCGCATTACTTTATGGTGCAGTATTAAATCTATTTGTTAACTTAATTAGAAACGATGATATTGGATCTTTATTTACAGTTGATAGTGTTAATGTTTTAAAAGAAATTTCTAATTACTTATGGCCAATTAAAAATGTAGTAGAGCTAGCTAAAGTTAATGAAGTGAATTTAAACTTTGTAATCTTTTTTAGCTTTGTTGTTTTTTCTTATGTAGCAGCTATCTTTTTATTTAATAGATATCTAAATGATTACTATGAAGGTAAAACTGAGTTTAAAAAAGCGAAAAAACAACACACTTTCTCAGTTAAATTAACTTCGATTGAAGGGGCCTTGGTTCGAAAAGAATTTAATCTTGCTTTAAGTAATAGTGATGGAGTATTTTCTTATATTTCTTTAATAATTTTAGAACCATTTTTAGTTTTTAGTGTTATTTCAGCTGTCAATTTAATTTTTCATACTGGAAACTTAAATTATATTTCAACCTTATTCCCATCTATCTTTTTAACTGTTGATGTAATTTTGATTATGCTATTTATTGCAATTATTAATACAACATCAACCGTTTCACTTTTAAAAGAAAGAAATACTTTACTGGTTATGAAAACAATTCCAGTAAGTTATTTTAAGCAACTTTTAATCAAGATTTCCGTTCCAACGATTCTTTCTTTTATTTCTTTTTTGGTTTCAATATTAGCACTTGTTATTTTTAATGAAATTAGTATTGTTGATTTCTTATTTTTGGTTTTAGTTGGTGCTTTAGTAATTGTGCTTTTAAATCTTGTTTCTTTATATAATGACTTAAAGAGTAAATCTAAATCTAGTTTACTTTCTATGCTTATAAGTTTTGTTTTTCCTTTTGCTGCAGTGGCTTTAGGAGCTGTGCTTTCTTTACTTGTTGAACCATATCTAGAAAGTGTAGTGTTCTATCTTTCAATTATTGCTTTAGAGATCATAGTTATCTTACTTTTTATAATAAAAGTAAAAGAAAGAGTTACTAAACTTTTTATGAAATATGAAGGAGAAGCCAGATGAAAAAGAAAGCTTTTCTCTTTTTATTACTTTTACCTTTTATTATTGCAATATTTGCTTTTGTAACGGCAAGTTATGTAATTCGTGGAGTTGAAGTAAATATTACAGGTATTACTTTAGAACATGTAGGTAATGTTCCATTTCTTTTAAAAGATGGAAAACAACTTTTAAAAGCAAGTCCAATATATGATAGTAACTATCCATTAAGTGAAGGAAATGATTTAGTTTGGACAAGTAGTGATCCTAGTGTTGCTGAGATTCAAAAAGAAGGCGATGAATATTATCTAGTTCCTAAAAAAGAAGGGAAAGTTGTTGTGACTTGTTCAAATTCAAAAGGAACAGCAGTTGCTAGTTTTAGTGCAGTTATAGTAGGAGATGGAGGAGCAATAGTTGTAAATCCAATTATTCCATTTTCACAAAGTAAAATTACTGAAATAGATTATGTTGGTTTATTTGATACTAAAGAAGCTTATGATGCTCATAGTGAAACACTTAAAAATTATGATGCGAGTTTAGAGCTTGATATCGAAATAGTTGGAACGAGTTCATCATTAGATGGTTTTACTATTGAAACATCAAGCAATATTGAATTTGATAGGCAAACTAAAACTATTTCATTTTTAGATGAAGGCGAAGCTTATATAGATTTTATCAATCCATTTAGCGAAAGCGGATCAGCTCATCTTGAGTTTACTCTTGTAAATGCAATCAATGCTTATGATTATGATGATTTAATTTCACTTACTAACAAAGCTAGCAAACCATATAAGATTGTTTTAAGAAGTAATTTAGAATCATTTGTTAATACATATAACTTTGATCAAGATGGAAAAATTAGTGGGTTAAAGAGCAAAAACACATCCTTCTTTGGTCGACTTGATGAAAACGAAGAAGTGATGTCTTATCTTGATGATTTATATGTTTTTGAAACAACGTATAATCATGATTTCTTAAATAAGTGGAACATAGAAATTGATAAGGGGCTTCATGAAGGAGAAGAAAAAACAAATATTTATCGCTATGCTGGACTTCGTATTCAAGATGATTTTTATGGAAATGGATTTACAGTTAATCTTCATGATTTAACTTATCCTAGTGGAACACAAAGTGTCACAATAGACGGGGAAACTTATCTTGTACCTTATCTTACTAAAGATGATTTATATCGTGGGCCACTTCCTTTTGTAACACTTGGTAATCCAAATTATTCAATGACTGGAGTTTTACCAATGTTTACATTATATGGACAAGATAATAGTGGTGTTTATATTGATCACGATAATGTAACTTTAAATGATGTTCATTTTAAGAATTGTGATTTTGGTAATAACTTATCAAATCTTGAATATGTTGGTTCAACTATTGATATAAATGCCGATAACGTTACAATCAAAAACTCGATTATAGAAAACGGGAGAAACGTTATTAGAAGTTATTCATCAAAGAATTTAACAATTGAAAATTCACTTCTTCAAAATGCGATGGAATTTCTTTTTAGAAGTGGTAGCAATGAATATAATCATGTAAATTATGATGAAAATGCGATCTATAATGGTGCAAATGGAAGAAAATATTCTAGCGATAAAAAGAGTTATTTAGCTCCTATCTCTGGAAAATATTCAGAAAAAACATATAAAGCTGATTCACTTTTAACTTTTGCAACTATCTCTAATACTCAAGCTGGCGAATTTTTAGGAATTGTTGGACCAGATTACACAAAAGAAGAGTACATTACTTTTAAAAATGATTTAGTTAATAATTTAACAAATACGGATGGTTTTATAGATCAAGATGGAAATAAAGTCTACGCTGGAACATCAAAAATAATCCATACAAATTTCTATAATAGTGGTATTAGTGCTGTTTCTCTTGATACATTACCTCAAGGGAGTTTCCTTGAAACAAATATTACAAGTGTATTTAAAATGCTATTAGGAATTTATATGTCTGATGCTTATCCAGAAAATATGGCTTTAACATCTTTCCCAACTAGAGTAGAAATAGGAGAAGGAGTTAATTTCTATGATTGGAAAAACACCAATCAATTAACTTATGAATCTTTACTTGGACAAGATATTACAACTTTAATTGTTTCTCATGGTGGATTAGGAAGCGATTTTAACGTTGAAATTACTGAAGATGATTATTTACCACTTAAAAAATTATTATTAGATAACCATAGTAGTGAAATAGTTAAAGAAAATAAGGTAAATTTACCTTTCTATATTGAAGGTGGCGGTTTTAATGATAGTGATTTAGTCTTAAATCAAGAATTAAGCGAAGTATTAACATCAGAAATCGAAATAGATCCATTTACTTATTCACTTGATTTAGAAGCTATTCATAGTGATAACTTTAATAGTGATCCACTTGCTAAATATGAAACAATGAAAGTAGCAATGCTTAGAGCTTCATTTAACGTTATTGGTTTTAATAATTACAAGATGTATGGATTAAAAGCCAGTGAAGGAACATGGTTTAATGAAACCCCATCATTAGATTATTTGAGAAATTATGGAGCGTAATGAAATGAAAACCTTAATAATTTATAAGTCTTATCATCATCAAAATACTTATCGATTAATTAAGCATTTAAATGATAAGGAAGGATTTACTTTGATGGATGTTGATGAGCTTACTGAAAACACAAATATCGATGATTATGATGTAATCGGATTAGCCAGTGGAATTTATGGTTTTGAATTTCATAAAGACATTCTGAAGTTAGTAAGTAGTGGAAAGATTAAAAATAAAAAAGTATTTTTAATCTTTACCTCATGTATGGATAAAGAAAGCTTTGCAAGTACTCTAAAAAAAGAAGTGATGAATAATAACAATATCTTTTTAGGATGCTTCCATACAAAAGGTTATTGTACTTTTGGGCCATTAAAACTATTTGGTGGTGTTAATAAAAATTTACCAGATGATGCAGATTGCAAAAATCTGGATCATTTTATCGAAAAATATGTTAATTAGGCAAAATTGCTTTATTTTCTCAATTTTTATCGAATTAGTAGATAATTAGTAGTTATTTAGTTAATTAATAGTGATTTACTAGTTAAGGATCTGTAAAATTTATGGTAATAATTTCTATTTACTAATGAAAAATAACTATAAATTATTAAGCAAATTAATTTAGCAAATGCGTATTTTTTGCGCTTTTGTATTATTCAAAAGCACTTGATATTTCGATTGAAAAACTTCTTAATTTGGAAAAAGAGGAAGCTAAAACATCTATGCCAAGTTTTTTATACAGTGCATTTTAGAATATAGAAAATCTTTACGTGAAGAAAGTAATTTGATTGATTGTTATAGTGACCAATTAAATAGTTCAATTAATGTTGCAGAAGCTGAACATCTTATTTCGAAAGAGCAAGCTGATCGACTCAGAGCAAGATATTTTAAGTAAAGTTGAAACATCAAGTGATGTTGACTTTCTAATAGATACAACTGTGACTAGTCTTTCTTATTTAGTGTTAATGGAAGAATTAAGAGAGAAATTGTTCAATATCACTGAACAATTTTGCTATTAATAACATTATTGTTCAATAGTACTGAACAATTTTTCAAAATTTTCAAAATTGTTCAGTAGAAAAAAACTAAAGAATTAGTTAGCAAAAATTAGTAAGTCCAAAATTATATTGTTTAGATTATTTAAATAATAACGAGATTTCTTCTTTTATTAAAAGACTTATCCAGAGTTTGCAAACGATAGAAATATCGATTACTTAAATTAATTTAAACTATAATGAAGAATTAAAATAGAAATGAAATTGAATTTATTAACATTTTAAAAAGCGTTATTTTATCAAATAACGCTAATATAATTTTCGATTAAAGTATCAACAATTGAATCACTTAATCCAATCATTGGAACATATATTGTTTTTGTTTTTAAGATTTCACTAGCTTTTTTAAAAATATTTCCAGCTGGAATAATAACATCAGCTCTATCAGGTTTCATATCGAATTTAGCCATTCTTTGAGAAGGAGTGTACTTGCTAATTTCATCATAAATTTCATTTAAATCATCAACACTTAAATAGTTAAGATCTTTTTTGTTGGATTTCTTTTTACTCATTTTCCAGTATCTATTGATGTTACCGCCAGTTCCAACGATATCGAGATTTCCATATTTATCATGATATGAATCTAATAAATCTTCATAGCGTCCCCATGTTTCTTTTTTATCTTTATGAGCAAGAATTCTTAAAGTGCCAAGTTCAAAAGAAGTGCTTTCAATGGCTTTTCCTTTTGAAACTAAAGTAACTTCAGTAGAGCCGCCTCCAACATCAATAAAAACATATTTATCATCATCAAGTTTGAAATCTTTAGCAATTTTAGAAATAGTTTTAGCTTCTGTTTCGCCATCAATTATCGAAATTTGAACACCGGTTTCTTTTTTGATTCTTTCAATAACTTCGGCGCCATTTCTAGCTTCTCTCATAGCACTAGTTGCAAGACAAGAATAAGAAACAACATCATAAATATTCATTAAATCTCTAAAAGAAGAAATACATAAAGAAAGTTGATGAATTTTTCTTTCAGATAATTCGCCAATACTATAAACATCAGCTCCCAAGCGTAAAGGAACACGAACTTTATTTACTTCGACAGCTTCAAGTTCTCTATTTTCATTATAAAAAGCGTCTTTAATGACTAATCTTGCGCCATTTGTGCCAATATCAATACCTGCGTAATATCCACTCTTCATTAATATAACCTCATCTATTTATTTTCTTTGCTGTAATAATTATACAACTCTTCTTGTGAGCGGAAAGGTTTATCATCATTTTTATAGCGAATATATTCGTCTGTGCCAGTTGCAATTACACCTTTGACATTATCTTTTAAGCCACTTTCAACAATCATGATTAATTCTTTTTTGATGTCTTCATCATAAACAGGAGTGATGACTTCAATACGATTATATAAGTTTCGTGGCATCCAATCAGCTGAGCCTATAAAGACTAATGGATTACCAGCATTTTCAAAAATAAAAATACGAGAGTGCTCTAAATAGCGGTCAATTATTGCGTGAACTGAAATATTATCACTAACGCCATTTAATCCAGGAACAATAGAAGAATTTCCTCTAATTAAAAGATCGATTTTGACGCCTTTAGCGCTGGCTTCATAAAGTAATTTAACCATCGCTTTATCTGTAATGTGATTAATTTTAATTTTGATTCCACTTGGTAATCCGAGTCTATGATTTTTGATTTCGTTTTTAATAAGTTTTTCAAAAACTGATTGCATATGAAGTGGTGAAACAAGTAAGTTTTTGAAATTGTGCTTTTCATAAGGATTTGCAATATAGCTAAAAATTTCTTTAACTTCATTAACAATTTTTGGATTAGAAGTGAAAAGCAAACAATCAGTATAAGTTTTAGCATTTCCTTCATGGAAGTTACCTGTTGAAATAATAGCGATGTCTTTTCCATTTTTAACTTTGATGTAGACGATTTTACCATGAACTTTAAACCCTTCTTTACCAGTTAAAACATCAACACCAGCATCTTTTAAAGTTTGTGAAATTAAAATATTACTTGATTCATCAAATCGAGCAAGAAGTTCAACCATACAAGTAACTTTCTTCCCGTTTTTAGAAGCATTAATTAAAGCTTGAATAACTTTACTATCTTTTGCTGCTCTATAAATTGAAGCTTTGATTTCACTGACAGTTGGAGAAATAGCTGCTTCTTGTAAAACATTTATAAAAGCATTAAATGATTCATAAGGAACATGAACTAAAATATCTTTTTTAGAAATGATGTCAATTAAAGAAGGAGTAACTTTAAATGCTTTTTCAAAAGATTGTGGCCAAGCAGGATATGTTAAACCCGGAATATTAAGATGAGGGAATTTCATTAAATCTTTATTATTGTGATATTTACCACCTTTTGTGATGATATCTGTATCATCGATTTCTAATTTCTTAATTAATTTTTCTTGAAGATCTTTTGGCATTCCTTCTCCAAAAACAACACGAACTGGAATACCTTTTTTTCTTTCTTTTACAGCTAAAGAAATACTTTTTAAAACGCCTTCTTCAGGATCGGATTCAATTTCCATTTCGGCATCTTTAGAAAACTTAAAAGCATAAGCTTCAAATTTTGAGTAAGGTAAATTTTTAAAAATGTAATCAAGATTTAATCTAACAACATCATCTAAATAGATGTAATAGTGTTTATTATCTTCACTAGGTAAAGTAATAAATCGACCACAGTGTGAAGTAGGAAGAGCAATTAAAGCATAAGCATTTTTATCACTGTGATTGTCTTTTGCTTCACTCATTTTAACTGCTAAATATATGTGAGTATCATTAACGCTAGAAAAATCAGATTTTTTAGAAATTATTAAAGGGTTGATATCTAAAGAAATGTTTTTAATGAAGTAACTTCTTAAATATTCTTTTTGTTTTTCATTAACTGATAGGTCATCTAATAAAATTACATCTTTTTCTTTTAATTCATTAAAAACGTTTTTACTAGTTTCGTTATATTCTTTTGAATATTCAGATACTAAAGAATAAATCTTTTTAAGAGTTGATTTAGCTTGATTTTTTTCTTTTTTAAAATCTTTAGAAGTGTTTTCACTAATTCGCTTTAAAGTTGCAACTCTAACTTTATAAAATTCATCTAAGTTATTTGAATAGATTCCTAAAAAGGACAATCTTTCATAAAGTGGGACAACTTTATTTTCAGCTTCTTTTAAAATACGGTAATTAAAGTAGCACCATGAAACATCTCTTTCGATATAGTTCGATTCATTTAATTTAATAATAGTTCTTTTGTTTTTGATTGATTTTTCCATACTAAATATTTTACAAAATTAGCCTTCATATTGTTAATTAATGAATTGTAAATTTTTTGCTAATTTTTGATTTAAAATCTTTATAATATTTGAAGTAAAGGATATTAGTTAACTATGGATTACATTAAATATATTAGAGGTTTAATTGGGCATAAAGAAGTTATGGCAATAGGTGTTGCTATCCTTGTATTAAACGAAAAAGAAGAAGTACTTCTAGAAACACGAAGTGACAATGGAAAATTTTCTTTTCCAGGAGGCGCACTGAATATGGGTGAAAAAGTTAAAAGCGGAGCAATACGCGAAACCTACGAAGAAACCGGAATCAAGTTAAATGAAAAAGACATCACTTTACTTGGTATATTTTCTGGCCCAGAAGGAAGAATGGAATATCCAAATGAAGATGTAACTTATTATACAGACATTATCTTTTTAGCAAGAGTTAACTCAAGTGAAGTTAAAATTAAGCCACTCGATCACGAAAGTAAAGAAATCAAATTTGTTCCTTTTGATAAGATTGATTTAGCAAATTGCTTAACAATGGATCAAAGAGTATTAAAAAGTTATTTTATAGATAAAAATAGAGAAGTAGTTGTTGATTAATATGAAAGATAAGATTACTAAATGCATCCTTTCTAATATGTGCATGGTCTATAAAGATGATGAGATATTAGTAATAAATAGAACTAAAAACGATTGGCCAGGTTTATCTTTTCCTGGAGGGCACGTTGAAAAAGGCGAAACACTAGAAGAAAGTGTGATTAGAGAAATTAAAGAAGAAACTGGATTAACTTTACATTCTGTAAAATTTTGTGCCATTAAAGATTGGGATTGGGGGAATGATATTAGATACTTAGGTTTACTTTATAAATCTAACGATTTTAGTGGTGAAATAAAAAGCAGCAATGAAGGTCAAGTTTTTCGGATTAAAAGATGTGATCTTCATAAATATAAGCTTTCTCAAGATTTTGAAGAATTATATGAACTCATCGAAAGGAACTAATTTATATGAAAGAAATTAAAATCTTAGCTTTAGGAAGTAGTATTACAAGAGGATATGGAAATCATGATGTTTCTTTCGTTGAGATGCTAAATGATTATAAGGATGAAAATATTAAATTTATAGTACATAAAGAAGCAATAAATGGAACAACACTAGCTAATAGAAAAGAGGATTCATATTTAGCTAGACTTAGAAAACTTGATTTAACCTTACTTAAAAGTTTTGATTATGTTTTAGTTCAACTTTCAACTAATGACTTACATCTTTTAAATAATAAGTTTGATTTAAAAGATGAAAGAACAACTTTTGGAGCAATTTTAAATATTGTTAAACATGTTAAAGAAAACTCTAACGCTAAAATCATTTTTTACACTTGCTTCATGAAAGAAAACAAAAAATATGAAAAGATGATTGAAAAGTTAAGCGAAATTAATGAAAACTTATTTGATGTAATTGATTTTTACTCTAATCAAGAAATGAAAGAAACTAATTTTAAAGATATTATGTCCGATAAGATTCATCCTAATGAAAAAGGATATATTATTATGAGTAAATATTTAGTTGATTACTTCAAGAAAAAGGAATGTTTAGTCAAATAAAAACTTTTTAATTTATTTAAATTCCTTGTAAAACCTTTACATTTTTTATCAATTAATCATATATTCCTTTTTCTTTATCATCCTCTTTATTATCTTTGATTTTATTTTGAACATTAATGATTTCAAAGATAATTGCTGTTGAATATATTGCTATTTCAGCAATGATAATCGCTAATAAAATATAATAAAGATCACCAATTGTAAGAAGTAAAATTAGATCAATAATAATGATTAAAATAAGTGCGATAAGATAATATAACTTCTTCATTTTTGAGTTACTCCGTAAGATTAAATATATCACTTTAAAAATATTTATTTAAGTTAACTTGAATTAATTTTAGAAAAAATAGCTCAATAGTAACTCTCTCGAGACGATAAAATTTGTTTACTAAGGCTAATTATTGTTATATAATTTTATTCGCTTTTCAAGTAAAAGCATTTACATATCTCCTAGTAGCTCAACTGGATAGAGTGTTTGGCTACGAACCAAGAGGTTGCGGGTTCGACTCCTGCCTAGGAGGCCAATTGTTAAGTTGACACATTCCGTGATTATTGGAAGCGTCTATTGAATCTCCCCTCGATGTTTCTTCATCGGGGGAGATTTTTATTTTTCTTTTACTTTCATCAAATTTTAACGATTTTGGCGGTAAAATAAGCGTAAAATTGCTTAAATCGATTGATTTTTCATCAAAATATGAATTTAAATCCATATCTATTTTGAGTACTAAAGTAACGGTTTTGTCTTTAAAAACAATAATTTTTTCGACAAGTTCAGCAAAAATTTTGGACCTCATTTGCTCAAATAAATCATATCTTTTATAGTCTTTTTTGTTGGCCTGACTTACAAAAATTTGTAATTTGCCTGGCCAATATTTTGGTCGAACCGCTTTTTAAAGTATGAAAATTGAGGAAAAAAACAATTATAAAAATAATTACAGCATTGTATATTTTTGTTGTTCGCTATTTTGTAAGTAGTTCTTGTTTTGAAGCTTACGTGTGCAAATTTGCGTAACTAAGTTTTTGCCTTAGAAATTATTAAAAATACAATACATTTATAATGAATTT
>CALVLC010000047.1 GCA_944336335.1 uncultured Bacilli bacterium
AGGTTCGAGTCCTGTAGAGTCCACCAATTGTTGGAGAAATACTCAAGTGGTTGAAGAGGATGGTCTTGAAAACCATTAGTAGGTGCAAGCCTAGCGCGAGTTCGAATCTCGCTTTCTCCGCCATTGAATACAACTTTGTTTATATATATCGCGGGGTAGAGCAGCCTGGTAGCTCGTCGGGCTCATAACCCGGAGGTCGTAAGTTCAAATCTTATCCCCGCAACCAAACTAAAATTAATCGTACTGCTTAGGCAGTATTTTTTTTGCACTTTTTTGAAGTTTTGAAGTTGGCGGAGTGTACGCTAGTTCGACTCTCATAAGGTAATACAATCTTTAATTTAAGTTGGATGATTAAAAGACTTATTATTTAATTTTTTGAAACCCTACTAGAAAAACGTATCTTTATTAGAAAAACGATACCCCATACGAAATCGTAATTTAGTAAAAAAAGCTTTTGTAACCCTTAAAACTTTGAGAGGCGTTTACTACAATAAAATATATTAATTTCAATAGTTTTTATGCTTAATAAAAAAGTTTCTTAAAAAACTACTTCTACTTAATAATCTATGTTAAAAAATTTATATGGAAAAGTACGAAATAATTAAGTTTGTAGATGGTGATTTTGAATTAGATGTTAACGTCTCGCCTTTGCAAAATACAATTTGGTTAACTCAAGATCAGATTGCCAAACTTTTTGAAAAATCTCGTTCTACAATTATTGAACATATTAATAATATTTTTTCTGAAGGAGAACTGTCTGATATGACTTCCGTCGGAAATTCCGACATAAGTAATCATAGACCTGCAAAATTATATAATCTTGATGTGATTCTTGCTGTTGGTTACCGTGTCAAATCGAAAAGAGGGATTTTATTTAGAAGATGGGCAACAGCAGTTTTAAGAGATTATCTAATTAAAGGTTATGCATTATCAGACAGAGCTATAGTTACTAATGAAAATTACATTCAACTTATTAACGATGTTAACCATTTAAAAAAGGATGTCGAAGATATAAAAGAGATAGTAAATAAGAACGTTTTAGATTCAATCATTATTTATGAAGGTGATTCTTTTGATGGTTTTTCTTTTATTAATGAGTTGATCAAAAAAGCAATAGAATCAGTGGTAATCATAGATGGTTATGCTGATGACTCTCTTTTTGATTTTTTAATTGGATCAAAAAAGGTATTAAAAAAGTAGTAATTTGTCACAAAGCCAACAGAATATCTAAGGAAATTATAAATAGATTTGAAAAAGAATATGGGCCTATCGTTATTAGGGAAGATAAAACATATCACGACAGATTTTTGATTATTGACAATATTGTATATTTTATGGGGGGTATAAAATTAACAAAGAGAGGAAAAAATAATGAAAAAAGTTATTGTTATTACAGGTGGTGGAAGCGGAATGGGTCTTGCCACAATTAAAGAATTAGGAAAGGAATATGCTATTGTTATTACCGGAAGAACTCTTTCTAAATTAGAAAAAGCTTGCGAAGAATATACTAAAGATGGCTATGAAATTTATCCATTTGCATGTGATGTTTCTAAGAAAGATGAAGTTAAAAAATTAGCTGAATTTTCAAAAGAAAAAGGAGAAATCGTTGCTTTAATTCATGCAGCTGGAGTTTATCCACATATGGGAAACGCTGAAGATATTATTAAAATTAACGCTTTAGGCACCCACTTTATTGATCAAGCTTTTAAAGAGGTTATGGGTGAAGGTAGTGTTATTTTAAACGTTTCATCAATGGCTGCTTATATGTTACCTAACATGTTGCTTCCAAAAAAGCATTATGCAAAAGTCTTTGGTGAAGAAAGTACTTTCTTTAAAAAACTTGTCAAAAAATCAAGAATGTTTGGCTCAAAGATGGAAACAAGTTTAGCTTATCCGATTTCTAAAAACTTTGTTTGCTGGTATACAAAACGTATTGCAAAAGATATGTATAAAAAAGGAATTAGAGTAATTTCTGTTTCTCCTGGTAATTTTGAAACACCAATGGGCGAACTTGAAAGTGCTCAAGGCAAAGCTTTTCTTAAAAATGGTGCAATTCAAAGATTTGGAAAAGTTGAAGAAATTGCATTACTTTTCAAATATTTAATTGATCCACGTTTAGGATATCTTACAGGTGAAGATATTATTTGTGATGGTGGATGTGTTGGCTCTTTAAATTCATTCACTAAAAAAGAGCAAAAGAATTTTTAATATAAATAATAAATGAATGATGAAAGCACTGCCATGAGCAGTGCTTTTTAACATTAAGATATCATTAAGAATAAAACTATTTTAGTTTTGATAAAAATTAAGCCATGTAAGAAAGCTATTTATGAAAGGAAAGTTTGCATTCGTCTTAAAGAAACTGAGTGAAATAATATGAAAAAAAGAAATTTTCTCACGGTTTTAATGCCACTCGTTTTAGTATTAGCAAGTTGTGGAACTACTCAAGCACAAATACCAAGTGAACCTCGAACTATTGTTGATGTTCAAAAAATCGTAAACGATGATGGAAGTACGACTTATACTGTAACTTATTCGGATGAAACGGCTGAAACGTTTACTATTCAAGCAGAACCAGTTGATGAAGGGCCGGTATTTGATAGTTCTAACAAAACAATTACTAGAGACGCTTTGAAAGACATTCAAGGCAGACTTGTTTTAGATGGTGCATTAACTATTTTTGCAGGAGATGAAACGGCTAAAGGAAGTGACACTACAATTGATGTTACTTTTACAGAAGATGCTTGGTATTATTCTTCACTTGAAGATTTAGGTCAAGAAAACACCGGGAATATCTTTAAAATTGGTGATAAAGCAGTTATTGCTGGTATCAATTTATAAAATGAATTAGTTTTTTCTGAAATGACTGACGATGAAGGAAATGTTCAAGATTTTGAAGAATATATTAATCCTTTTAAAGATTTAACAGTGTATGATTTTGAGGCTGTTGAAGGAGAAGAAGGCGTTTTCTCTTTGAGAATGGATTTACCATCAGTCGAAGAAAAGGCCATTGAAATTGTCTCAGGTCTTACTAATTATATATTTCCAGAACTTTCGAGCTTCGAAGTTGAAACTGTAAATGGGCAAATTACAACAATTATGTTTGAGACGCCTAAATTTGAAACGTATTTCGGCTTCGAAAGGTACGTCGCTAATCTTGAAATTGTAGAAAGAGGTGCTGAAGTTGCGGATTTAAAATTTCCTGAGCCATTGCCAACTCTTGAAGGTCATGAAACTTTATTAGCAGCTCTTGAAGAAATTAATACCGAAAATTTAAAAGCCAAATATGTTCAAATTGATAAATATGATTCATCACAAACTTGGGAAGAAGCTGAAAGCAGTCTTGACTTCGATTGCTATTTCACAAAAGATACATTCTTACTAAAAGATAATCTTGATCCAAGATATACGGCTGGTGTAACTGTTATTGATGAACAAGCATACGAGATTGGATACGATGAAGCAAGTGGCAATTACACTAGAGCTTTCTATCCTGTAACTGATGAAAATGGAAGTGAAATAACTGATTTAACAAATACAAGAGGTAATTTCTTAATTGCTGCACCAGAACATTTTTCTATAATTGACGATAAGCATTTTGAAATAACTGGTGTTTATGCAGGTACAGTTGCTTATTATTTTGACTTAGCTCAAAATGCATTTTCAGCATCAATGACTAAAGTCAGTATTGAATTAGATGATAACAACAAGGTGAAAACTATTGAGTTCACTGATGAAATGTTCTCAAAAGTGACAATGACTTTTGAACAAATTGGTGGAACAGTTGAAATGCCATTTAATTTAGATGAATTAGTTGTTGAAGAAGATCCTTTCTTAGCATTAGTTCATACTTATAAATATACTGATGAAAGCGGAACTGAACATAATATTGTGGTTACAAGTCAAAGCGATATTAAAGTAGATGGAGTAGCAGCAACTAATATTTCATTTGATAAATTAGACACTATTACCTTTGAAGCTGGAGACCATACTTATGAAATAAGGTTTATGTCATATAGTAAATATTATACTTTGACTATAGAAGGGCCTGGCGATTTCTATGAATATTATTCAAGTGCTGCATACGATGGTAGTTTAACAGTAAAATAATCAAAATATGTCTAAAAATTAAAATTAAGTATTAATTTAGTAGATAATTAGTACCGAATAAGTAGATATTTAGTACGTTTTTTGGATATTTAGATAGGGTTATTGAGGTCTGCTTAATTGTTAGCCTTAAAAATCCTATCTTTTAACATATATGTAAGTATAACGTAAATAGCTAGCAAAACAATTGTAGATAATATTAAAACTATGTACATTAATTCAATACTTACATGACTATCGAAGAAGTATAGATTACAATCTAAGGAATCTTTAATAGTGGTTAAAGCTGTTTCTGGGACATTGTATTTTGCAAGTTCATTTACTGCTCCATTTAGTGAGTGATTTCTGACTAATGATGTTCCATATGTTCCTGGAAGAAATAGGAAAATATTTTTTATGTTTGGATCAAATGATGATAAAGGCATATATGCTCCGCATATGAAACCATAACCTGCGCTAACTATAGTTCCAACAGCTGACATTTGACCTTGCGTAGTAAGAAATAAATTAATTATTGATGAAAGCGCTGTTCCAAAAAGTACTAATAAGAATATATCAACAATTAAAAGTAATGCATCTACTAAAGTGAAGTACCAACCTATAATAGCAAGATAAGCAAAAGAGATTATTAGTGCTGTATAACAAATTAATAAGGTAGCAACAAATGAGCCGAGATAATATGAAAAGGCAATTAGATAAGGTTTTTTAGGCGATATTAATATATCTTTTATTGTTTTATTTGACTTATCTTGAACCATTAAGAAGTTTGTACAAAAAGCTACAGTGACGCAAGATACAGCAAGAATTGATGAAACGAGTTGACCACCAACCAGAGAATCAAAGATTTTTGATGGTATATCAAGTCCATCTGGTAGAGCATTCATAAAATTATCACGATAAATATTGCCTAAAAAAGTAGCATATAAAACCAATAAGATCATTGGTGTTATTAGTGAAGTTAAGAACATTCCTTTATCATGAAAAAATAACTTAATATTTCTCTTTGTAAAAATTAAAAATGATTTCATATGTTACATCTCGGTTAGATTTTTTCCAGTTACATTTAAAAAAACATCATCCATATTCCCTTTACTGATTTCGTAGTCTTTAAAGATATCAGGATATTTAAGAATGAGTTTTGTTGCAATTTCGGTATTTTCTATTGAAATAAGATAACCATTATTTGTTTTTTGATAAGGAATATTTAACTTTTTAACGTCTTCTTCACTTGTATTATATAAAGATATATAGTCATTTGCGAATTTTTCTTTGAGTTCTAAAGGAGTAGCACTTGCTACTATTTTTCCAGAGTCAATTATAATAACAAAGTCAGCATTACTAGCTTCTTCCATGTAATGTGTAGTTAGAAACACGGTCATATTTTGCTTTTTAATTAAGTCATCAATTACTGACCATATTAATTTTCTAGTTTTTGGATCTAAACCTGTTGTAGGTTCATCAAGAATTAAGATTTTAGGTTTATGTAGAAGTGCACGAGCAATATCAATTCGTCTTCTTTCTCCGCCTGATAATTTACCAACTTTTCTTTTTAATAGATTTTCAATATGTAAAAGTTCATTTAGTTCGCTTAATCTATTTTTAAAATCTTTGCCAGTAATATCATAAAGTGCAGCACGGCTTTCTAAATTATCGTAAACATTTAAACCTTCATCCAGTAAAGAAGATTGAAAGACAACACCTAAATCTTTTTTGATAGAATCAATATTTTCTTCAATATTCATTCCATTAACTTCAACATAGCCATTGTCTTTCTTTAATTGGCCACAAATTATATTTATAGTGGTGGATTTACCTGCGCCATTAATACCTAAAAAAGCAAACAGTTCACCTTCTTTAACATTAAAAGAAATATCTTGAACTGCTTTTACTTCTCCAAAACTCTTTTCTAAATTTTTGATTACTATAACGTCTTTCATAGTGTCATTTTATCAATCAAGTACTTTTTTAGTAAAGAACACCAATAAAAAATTTACATTTCGCCTTAAAAATTTACATTTAGTAGATAGTTAGTAGTTTTTTAGCATATAAATTAGTATGTTTAACATTAAGATTCTATTAAGATAAAAAAGTAAAAGTTTATTACTTTTATTCAATTGAACTAAAATTTTTACATTAAGAAGGGATTTTTATTATGAGAGGAAAGAAAAATTTATTAGTCCTCGGTGCACTTGCTTGTGGACTTTTAGTAACTTCATGTGGTGAACAAGTAACTGTTGATGAACCTGTGTATCATAAGTTAATAGTTGAAGCCGATAGTGGAGTTGAAAGTGTTTCTATTAAAGATGGTGATACAGTAGTTAGTGACCTTACTCGTATTGAAGAAGGAACTGAACTTACAGCTGTCATTGATTTAAAAGAAGACTTTGAAATTAGTGCTGTAACTTTAGATGGCAGTGCTGTTAGCGCAACAGGCGGTAGCTATGTTTTTGATATGCCAACTAAAGATGCAACATTTAAAGTTACAACAAAAAGTGTTGCTACTGAGGAAGCAACGATTACTGTTACAAATGATGATACCAAAGGAACATATACTTTAGCTGTTGGTGGTACAGCTGTTAGTGATGGTAAAGTTAGCGTTGGCGATACAGTTAAGCTAACAGTAACACCAAATAGTGGATTTGCAGTTTCTACAGTAACATTAGATGGAACAGCAGTTACTTTAACTGAGGGTGCTTATGAATTTACAGTCACTAAAACAACTCACGCTATTGTCATTGAATATGTCGAAACAACAGTAAATGTTTCTTTATCTGTCTATAATGAACCAACAACTGGTTTTTATACTGGATATCAACTTTTAAGTGGAGAAGAAGATATTACTGAAGGCGGGGAAGTTGAAGTTGGAAGTGATTTAAAGGTTGTACTTAAAGCTGAAAACGATTATAACAATTTTGTTGAGGACGAATATAGAAGTACAAGAGATAAAGTCTATCTTCATGTTGGAGATAAAATCTATCATGGGGATGATGAATGTGCGGAACTTTCAGAAGATTTTAAAACTTTAACTTTTACAGTTCCTGCTCCAGAAGCTGATGCTGAATTAGTTGTTGCATATAACTCAAATAGAGCAAAAAAAGATAGCACAACAGGAGTCATTGTTAAGTTTGCTGAAAATGAAAACTTAGAAGTTTTCGGTTATAGTGAAACTGATAAATACGAGTCATATAGATTCACAGCCGTATTAAAGAGAAAACCTGGCTACACCATAACAAAAGTTGTTTTAAACTATGAAGATGGAACATCTGCTGAATTAACTGAATCTTATATGCTCCCATCATTTTCAAATGATATAAGCAAGAATTGGGGAATTGATGGTAGTTATATAAAGGATAATATGACTATTTCTTTTGAAGGCGAAGTTAAAGAAGTTTTCAAAATCAGTTATATAAATGGTGATAATGTAAAAGCTGATGTTGCATTTGATTCTAATAAAGTTCCAGGCGAGATGGTTAATGTCTATAACATTAGATCTAGCGATTCTACTAAATCAATTTCCGAGATTAAATTTACAGGTGTTGAATGTACGGCTACTTATAGTTCTTACAGCGATACTTGGTCTTATAATTTCACAATGCCTGAAAACGAAGTCACAATCGAATTTGTTTTTGAAGATTTGCTTGAATTAAGCTATACAGCTAATGAAAATTTAGAGAGTGTTGTATTTAGATCTTCAAGTAACATTTATGATAATAGCAATATAATCACTCATGCTAAGGCAGGTGCTACTGTTTATGCATTTGCAAGACCAAAAGATGGTTTCTTACTTGGTAGTGCAACTGATAATGCTGGTAATACTTATCAACCACGTCATGACTATGGAGAAAGTTCTTATTATCAAGTTACAGTTCCTGAAGATGGATTAGTATTAACAATCAGTTGTGATGTTGGGTATTCTGTAACTGTTGATAGCACATCAACATCACAGGTTTCAACAAATTTATCTAGTGGCGATTTAGCAGTTCCAGGTTCAACTTTTAATTTCAGTTATAGACCAACTTCTTCTTTATATATTGTTAAAGAAGTTTATTTAACTAATACTGACGGAGAAAGAGTCGACGTTGCAATTACACCTACATCAACTAGTGGAACAACAACTTATTGTTCATTCACAATGCCAGCATATGATGTTGTTATTCATTATACAGTTGAACAAGCTGCAACCTTTAAGACTGCTGTTAATGTTTCAGTGCCTCAAGGAACTACGCTTGGTGAAGTTATGACTAATTTCATGCTAAGAAATTCTGATAGCGGTGTAAATCTTTATAGCTACACTGAAGGATTGACTGTTGATTTAGTTGAAGGAACATCAACATCATTGTCCGTTCAAGTAGCTCATGGTTACGAAGTAAGTGCCTCCTTTACGTATACAAAAGATGGAAGCGATGTCACAGAGGAAATTAAGACTTCTTCTGTTTCTGGTGGTTATTATAGTTTTACTTCGTTCATGGTTCCTGCAAACATTAAATCTATTGATATTGTAATCACAAAAGCAACTCCAGTTGGAGTAACAATTACTCATGATGCTACTGTTACTGATGAAGAATTTGGTGCACTAGAATTTGAATATACAGTAAATAATAAAGGAGCAGAAAATCTTAATTCAGTATATAAATACGATACTATCGGTGTTGTGGTTTCTACCGAAGCTGAAAATGGATATGTTTATCTTGTTGAAGTGACTGATAGTAAAGGTAATCCTTTAGAAACTAGAGGCGAAAACCAATATTACGTTACTGGTGATTTCACTATTACTGTTACCAAGACTCAAGCATATAGTTTTAGTGTTGTTTATAGTCCGGATCTTTATATTTCGGCAAATTTATCATTATCTAATGGCGAAACTTTATATTCAGATGAGTTAATTTTTGGAAACGGATTAACCGGTTTTGTTAGAGTTTCTTATTCATCAGTATCTGTTGATTATGTTGTTACAGTTGGTGGCGAAGAAGTTGATACTGGCTCAATCTTGTATGATCCTGCAAACTATGGTGCGGTTGGTCAAACAAATAGTTTTGAAATCACAGGAGATGTCGTAGTTACATTTACAGCTCACGTTGATGAAGCTCAATAGCAAACATTACTGACATTTGACTGTATTAATTGGAGGTGTCTATTGACACCTCTGATTTTATGTTTATAGTTTAATAGGAAAGAAAGAGAGGCTAAGCATGAAAAAGAAATTATTCCTTTTATTAGCTGTTCCGTTTCTTAGTTTAGTGTCTTGTGGAGATAGCTCGCAAGATATAAACGGTAATGGAAATAATTCATACTTAACTGATAAAGATAGTGGAACAGCCACTATTAAAATCGTAAAAGATGATTCTGCGACAGCAACAGAGCGTTATATTTCACCAAAAAATGTTGAACTAAGCATGACTTTTAATGCACTTAGTGGAACTTTATCAAATAATGAAAACGTTTGCCCTTCAGTTGGAGACGTTAATTTACTTGTTATTCCAGTTCATTTACCAGGTTCAACTTATAACACTGAAAGTATTAAAGAAGATATCGAAACTGCATTTTTTGGAAAAGATAGTGAAGATAATGGCTTCATGTCTTTATCAGAATATTACTATGAATCAAGTTTTGGCAAATTAAACTTTAGTGGTTTTGTCACTGATTGGTTTGATGTTAGTGCTAACACCAATATTAAATCATTATCCGATATTACCATGAGAACTGATGGAACAATTATTAGTGAAATTTTAAGAAAAGCAGTTGATTGGGCTTTTTCTAATGAAGAATATGGTCTTAATAGAAAAGATTATGACAAAAACCAAGACGGAAGCATTGATGGCGTTTGGTTAGTTTATGATCATTTAAATTATTTCAATCAAGCAGCTATTGATCCAGAAAGTAATGATGAAGATTTAAATGAAGCTTTTTGGAATTTTACAAGTTGGGACTGGTATGGACCAGAACCAAATTTAGAAGTTCCAACAACTAGTGGGTTTTCATGGTCAAGTTTTGATCAACTTTATTCAGCATATGCTGATTATGATCAAGTACCTGTTCCAAATACTCAAAACCAATTTTACGATGTCCCTGATTTTTCAGATTTAGATTCTATTAAACTTGATTCACATACTTATATCCATGAAACTGGTCACTTATTAGGACTTGATGATTTATATACAAGTGATGGCAGAAGACCAACTGGTTCATCTACAATGATGGATCAAAATGTTGGTGACTTTGATCCATACTCAAAAATGGCACTTGGTTGGATTACTCCTTATGTTGTTTATGGAAGTAGCGAAATTTTAATTCCATATAACACATATAATGACCATAGTGTTATCGTAATTCCTTCAAATTGGGAAGAAATCTCTGCAGAAATTGAAGATTTATCTGAAAGTGAAAAGCAAAACTACGTTTATGAATTCAACCCATTTAGTGAATATATGTTAATCGATTTATATTCACCACTTGGAGTTAATTCTATGGACACATATGGTAACGAAGATGGTAATTTAGTCCATGGCAGAGAAGCTTGCGTAGCTGGTACAGGAGTTAGAATTTATCACGTCGATTCAAGAATCTTTAAATGCACAGTTGTTAGTTCTGATTTAGGAACAACTTTAGATTGGGATGAAGAGAATCTTGAGTGGGATGGTGAAACTCTTAAAGATAATGAAGCTATCATGATGGCAATTACTAATGAAAGACTTGAACATGCTAATTTCGGACTTGATGAAGAATTTGATTATTTTGAAAGATGCCGTCTTCTTGAAGCTCATGGCACCAATACATTTGATATAAAAGATTTAACTGATCAATATGCAACAAACGAAACACTTTGGGGAGTTGATGACGAACCTTTTGATATTTATACATTTGGTTATCAATTCTTTAATGGTGTTTACACATATAATGATGGTAAAGAACTACCTTTTAAAGTTAGTGTTAAAACTTTACAGGAGGTAAAATACAATGCTTAAGAAAAAAATACTCCCTATTTTAACTTTTTCAGTTTTAGGAATGCTTTCGATTGCTTCTTGTGAAGGTGAAAGTTTACCAGATATTCCTTTTGAGACGCCTTATACTCAAACAGCCAACATTACAATTTCAAATAGTGGAATTTCTGAAGATAAAGTTTTTGCACCTGAAGAAGTTGAAATGACTTATGATATGGCTAGTTTTGAAAAAGATGCGTATTACAACACACAAGTGATGCCTTCAACCGGTGAAGTCAATGTTTTAGTTTTACCAATTCTTGTTCCTGAATATGATGAAATTGATATTAATAATGATAAAGTTGACGATAAAGCAAAAGTAAAAGAAGACATTGAAGCAATTTTCTTTGGTGATCCAGATGAAGATGAAAGATTAAAATTCGGCAGCGTAGCTTCTTTTTATGAAGAATCAAGTTGTGGTAAACTTCATCTTTCTGGTACTGTAGCGGATTGGTTTAATGTTGAAGAAGAACTTGGTTATACTAAAGCAACTGAAATTACTAGCGATGTTACAACCGAAATCATGGAAGCTGCACTTGCGGATTATAGAAAAAGTCAAAGCGATAATTTAAAATCTTTTGATAGCGACGAAGATGGTTTTATTGATGGAGTTTGGTTAGTTTATAGTGCACCCGATTATACAAATGGTGGTCCAAATCTATCAGATAACAATTTCTGGGCGTATACTTCTTGGGCTAATCAAGATAGTGATGGTGATAAAGAAGAACCTGTCGCAAATGTTTATGGTTGGGCAAGTTATGATTTTATGTATGAAGGATATGAAACAAGTTCCCTTGATTCTCATACATTTATACATGAAACTGGTCACTTTTTAGGATTGCAAGATTATTATTCAACTGATGGAAATCCATCTTATTCACCCCTTGGTAAAGTTGATATGATGGATAATAATATCATTGATCATAACTCATTTACTAAAATGCTTTTAGGCTGGACTAAACCATATCTTGTTTACGGAAACGCAGAAATTAATTTAAAATCAATGCAAAACGAGAACGCTTGTATTGTTTTACAAAATGATGATGCCGAAGTTACAAATAAATTTAATCCATTTAGCGAATATATTTTGATTGAATTTTATACAAATGAAGGGTTAAACGAAATCGATAGTTTTCAAAAATATGAAAACGTTTTAGCTCCTCAAAGTAAAGGCGTTAGAATTTATCACATTGATAAGAGACTTTTCTCAGTTACTCTTGATAAAATAAATAATACTCAATCAATTGGTTTATATGATGGCACAAATTTAAACGATGGTTTAGTTGTACCAATTACAAATTCACGTGATTTAGATGTCTATAATCGTGTCTTTGGTTTAGATATTGACTACAATTTATTCGATGAAATTCGTTTAATTGAAGAAAATGGTAAAGATACATTCTCAAATGGTGGTTATCAAAGAATAAGTAGTTATTTTAGAGATGGTGATTCATTTTCGATGGATAGTCACGGTGCATTTTTTAGTGACAACGCCTTAAACGATGGAAGTGAATTTTCATATACCGTAGGAGTTAAATTATGAGACGTAATAGTTTAATTTTAATTTCAGCTTCTTTGCTTTTGACTTTAGCTTCTTGCGGAGGAGAGGTAATTCCAGATGTCTCAGGAGATTTAGATTCACCAAGTTATGATGGTGGACTTGCTGGAGATGAAGCTAATGATATTTTCGATGCAGAAAACGATAAAAATATTGAAGTTTTGCTTGAAAATGCCTTAGAAATAACCAAATATACTTATGAAGTAGATGTTAACGTAAATGGCATAACTGAAACCTATACTCAATATTACACTCCAAATGCTTGGTATACAGAAGGCGGAACTGACTCTGATTTTGGATACGCTCAAACAAATAAAGAAAAATATTTATTTAAGTATTATTTAAATGAAGAGGCTACTGAAGTTTACCCATCTATTTATGAATATAGTGGTTATTATAATAATGAAATAACAACAGGATTATATAGTCCATTAACTATTGCTAATATTGGTCTTTTAAAGGGGACATTAGATACTTTAAGACAAGAAGGTTACCAATATCTTGGAGGAAATCGTTATGTTATTTTAGATAGTGCAACGATGTCGGTTTTCCAATTTATGTCTTCTTATGGATCATCGCTTTCTAATTACATTTCATCTTGTTATGTCCAAATTATTGATTTAGAAAGTTGTATCTTTGAAACAACTTTAGATCTTGGAAGCTTTGGTGAAATTAAAGGAAGATTTACTCCTCAAGAAACAACTAAAATTGATTTTGTTAATGACGCTGTAATTAACGATGGTCTCCAAGGAGTAAGGGAATTTTCTGAAGTTAGTGAAGTTTCAAATTTATTGAAAGAAAATAACTTTACCCTTCAAGGAATTAGATTGATTGAACCAAGTGGCCTTACAAGTTCTTCAGAAACAACAATTTATTGTACAAACGATTACTTCCTTTATGATTATAAGAATAATGAGAAATATACTGATTTTGGTTTTGCTTTTATAAAGGCAAATACTGAGGTTCCGATTTATTATAAAAATGCTGAAACTGGTGAACTTAGTTCGACTCCTATAATGACAAAGTATGCTTACGATGGCTGCTTTGAATTTGAAAGAGGAAATGATGGCATAATTCGCTTTGTTGAATTCATTGGGCCAATTGAAAATGAATCAACAAAATATGTTTATGTCGAAGAACTTCCAGCAACCGGAGAAAGTGGATATTTATATATTTGTGAAGATAAATTAACTGGTGTTCTAAATGTTTATGAATATGTTTTAGTTAATGGAAAATATCAATGGAACGTCTATTCCGAATGGTACGATTCTGTTGGTGATTTTTATGTTTATAACTATGGAGCGACTTTTTATCTAAGCAGCACAGCTTTTACGGCTTTAGCCTCTTCTTTATTTGAACAACAAACTCCAGGAACGGCTAATCATAAATATTTTTCTTCTAATTTAGACATTATTTCAGCAATAACTAATGGCTTATTTGGTTGGGGTTTCCAGGAAACAACAACTTGGTTAGATTATATTACTAATTCTTATTTAGAAATTAATTACGGTACAAATAATGAAATTTCTTCATTTGATTTAGGCGTTGGCGTTATGGCTTCAGTTGGCGGAGGAATGAGCGGTGAACAAAAAATTAGTTACAATTTCTCTAACTTTGGAACAACTACAGTTGAAGCAGTAGATAACATGTTATCTGAACTTTACGGAGAGTAATATGAAGAAAAATATCATAGTTTTGCTTAGTTTTTCATTTATTTTAACAGGTTTAGCATCATGTGGAAGTGATGTAATTATCGATGATAATCCTAACAATAACGTAACAACTCTTCCTGATCCAAAAGGTGCGCTTCAAGAGTTTTTTGCTTCTTTAAGAGGCAATAACTTTACAATTTCTTATACAGATAATTATGTAAATACTGGTTTAAGTAGAAATCAAACTACTTATTACACAGATTATTCTTTACAAAGTGAAGGTGACTTAGGATTTAATGGTTATGCTAAAAATGAAGAAGGTGTTTTTAGCTATAATTTAGTTGATGGCGAAGTTGTAAGTGGTATTCCAGTTATTGATTATGATCATGGAACGATGGTTTATGATATCTATGATTATCGAGATGGAATGAATGATTTTGATTACACTTTTCTTCCTGAAGATTATGAGGTTGGTGCGAAATTCACCTATGTTTTTAAGGAAAACACTAGAAATGATGAATTATTAATCTCAGTTTTCTTAAGAAAGAATTATAATCCAGATGCTTTACCAAAAAGTTTAACAATGCAACTTGCAGCTAACACTTTACGTGTTGACAGCATTGGTCTTGAATATGAAGGTGGAGCTTATGACTCAACAAGTGTTTCAGTTTATAACGTTGGAACAACAGAAAATAGTGAAATTAAACAATATTTAGCTGATGGGAAGACATCAAAAGATCCATTAGATAAGAGATTTTTTGAACTTATTGCTCCATATTTAGAAAGCAATAACTATAAAACAACTCTTGATGCCCGTGGACTTAGAAGTGATAACGGTGGTTATGAAACTTTCTATGAAAATCAATATTTCTTAGAAGACGCCATAATTTATGATACTGTGAGTAAAGGAACAGTAACTGGCGATTTACAAGCACCAGGCGTTGTTGTTAATTTTAAACTCGATGACATGAATGATGATGAACTTGAAATTACAGGTACACCATCAAATCAAGGCGATGGATTCTTTACAACATTATATGGTGAATATTTAACTTATATTCTTTCTTCAATGGGCTTTTCTAACTTTATTGGATATGTTGATGAAGAACATGAAGATTCTTATTACATTACTGATAGTCAAGCTCAAAGTATCTTGTCTTATATTTGTAAATTTGAAATTGATAGCACAACAAGAGCTTTAAATAGCTTAAGATTAGAGGTTGATGATTGGGAAACACATGCTTTTACCTTATATTTTGATGTTTATAATCCAACAACATCTTTACAAAAAGGCATTTATAAAGCATCTTTTTCAGATGTTAACAAAGTTTCTTCAAAAGCAGTTGAACGTTACTTAAATATTGGCGAACGTGCTTTAAATCAAGATAAATCTGAGCTTGAAAGTGTTTTAAACAAGTATAGAGAACATAATTATTCAATGGATGTTTTAACCGATGTTGGTCTTGCAAAAGTTTATTACACTAAAGATTATTACTTTATTCAAACTTATGGAGTTCCAAGTTCTAATGAAGGTTTCATTAAACAAGGTAATTCAATTTACGAATTCAATCTTTCATACAATAGTTTAACCGGCAACATAAGTAGAATTAATATTTTAACAAATAAAGATTATGCACAAGCTGGAATGACTCTTCCAGGATGTGGCGAATATAATGGTCATGGCGATACCGACTTATTCTATTTCAGTGCTTTTGATGATGTTATTTATGATTACGATAATTATACTCAAGGTTCAATTATGGGTCATAATTATTGGAAAAATAACGGGAAAACAAGTTCTGATATGATTTTTTCTCAAGCTGTTTTAAAATATTTTTATCCTAATGATACTAGTGGCGCCTTACCTCAAGGAGCTGGATTTATGGTATCAGATAGTGATGACCCATACGATACAAGAGCAAGTTTATACCTAGCTTACTCAAGTAAAGATGGCTCTCAATACGGTGGTCAATATACAACATTTTATGATATTGGCGGAACAAGTTTTGAATACTTAGACAACTATATAAAAGAAAATAGTTAAGATTTGTGAGGTTTTTTATGAAAAAACATTATTTAGCATTAACTCTCCTTGCTAGTACATTATTAATTGGGACAACCTTAACTTCTTGTGGTAGTGAAACACCTGAACCAGATACAACTGGTCCAACAAGCTTAGTTATCGGTGGTCCACTTAGTGTTAAAGTTGGTGAGAAAATTACTTTATCAGCTGACCTTGTCGGTAGTGAAGATGATGCTGTTAACTGGGAAAGTTTAGATACAACAATAGCAACTGTTGATGCTAGTGGCGTTGTCACTGGCTTAGAAGTTGGAAGAGTAAAAATTAAAGCAACTTCTAAAAATTTCCCTTCTTTTTCAGCAGAATATGAAATTAGTGTAACTGCTGAATATGCTCGTGGAATTTCAATTGTAGTTGAAGAAAATGAAGATATAACTTTTGAAGATGGAGTTTATAACATCCCAGGTGGTGTAACTTTTAGAGTTAACTATAAATTAGATAGCACTACAGCAACTAAACCAGATTCAATTGCTTATTCTTTTGCTTATGCGAATGGAGATCAAGCAACAAATTCCGATTGTGTTATTGAAAATCAAGCTGATGGATCTGCTCTCGTTACTTTCTATAAAACTTTTACAGGTGGCGTAATTACAGTCACTGCAAGTTATAAAGCTAGTATTGATGCAGCAATTAGAAATGCAATTAGTGTAAATTCATATGATAAGAATGAAGCTAATGTTACAAAATTAAATGAAATTATTTCTTCTTTAACTGAAAAAGAAATTGGTTCATTAACTAGTGCAAAACATGTTTATAAAGAAGGCGATTCAATTACTGAAACAAGTGAATTTAGAGTTTATAAAGATGCAACTTATAAAACTTTAACCCGTGTTGAAGGCGATCAAAGCAAAACAACAAAATCTTATTCAACTTTAGACGAAGAAACATCTTCTTTCTATTTATTTAGTTATGATGAAGATAAAAAGATTGAAGAAATGTATGCTAATGAAGAAGTCCTTTCTGCTAATTTAGAAAATTATCAAAACTTTGTTGCTCAACCTAACTTTATGGTCGATAGTGTTCCAACTTATGGTTTTACAACTTTAATTAATACTATTGCAACTGGTGGAACATATCGTAGTGAATATGCTTTTGGCGATTTCTTGGCAAGAGGAAATGCAGTTTATACATTTACTGATACAAGTGTAAAAGTTGAAACAACTTATTTAGATGATGTTGATTATTTAAATCATGCACTTTTAGAACTTGATTATAATTCAGAATTTGAATTAACGAATTTCCATTATCTTTATGAACAAGGAAAAGATGAAGAATCTTTAACTAAAATTTTTGAAGAAACTGGTAGTGATTTTGTTTATGGAGAAAAAGGAAACGACATCACTAAAGAGATCGATATTCAAGAATATTACATTCGTGATTTTGAAATTGAATATGTTGATGGTTATGAAGACATTGCTAGTGATGGCACTGATGGAGCTCGTTACGATATTGAAAGTGAAACAGTTGATGAAAATGGAGTGAAAACTTTTACATTAACTTACGATCGTACCTTACCTCTTAGAATTACTGATTTCGATCCATCAACAGGTTCAACTTTAATTGATATTGCAAGCGTAACGGTATCAAGTGAAGAGTCGGGTTCAAGAGATGTTGGTATTTATCGAGATGGTATTACCGTAATCAGTGCTCCTAAAAAAGAAGATGGAACATTCTTTAAAGTTGAAGAAACAGTTCAGATTGAAACAAGAGGTGGAGCAGTTAAAACCTGTAAAATTAACTGGAAAGAACCAGTTTTAAATGGAATTAATTTTGATTGCCCACTTGATCAAGAAGTCAATACGTCTCATAAATTTAATGACATTAGAATTTATAAAGAAACAGAGTATTTCTGGTTAAATGCTGATCCAGATGATTCAATTTATGATTTCGATATGAAGATTTTAAGTGGTGATGCTGATGGAATTGAACTTGTTTCACATGATGGAGATACTGATAAAGAAGTGCCTGAAGGAGCTTATACAATTAGAGCAAACAAAGTTGGAACATATACTTCCCATTTTTATGTTATTGGTCATGAAGATGTTCATACAGAAACATTTACATTAAATGTTCTTGAAGGAATTAGTGCTGAAACATATAAAACTAATTTAATTGGTAAAACATATGAATATAACAACGGCTCTGCAGACTTCAGTTTAAATTTTGCAAGTGAAACAAATATGGTATTAACTATGCCAAAATACGTTGAACGTGCAGAAGGTTCTGAAGATGTTGGTGATGGCGAACAAGTTTCAGTAAATATTAAATATGAAATTGCTGATGGAAGAGTTACAGTTCTTACTGATGGCGAAGATAAAGTTAATCAAATCTTCAATTCAAACGATTCATATTTAGAATCAATTTATGGCGGCGATCTTGAAATTAGTGAAGATTTCAAAACAGTCGAACTTGAACTTAGAATGAGAAGCGATGCTAGAAACGATCCAACAAATTATAACTACAATGTCTATACATTCACACTTCCAAGTGATATGAGTTCACTTGCTGGTAAGAGCTTTGCTTCTGGAAGTATCTTTGTTACTGGTCAAGCTATGAGTTCAGTAACATTAACATTTGAAGATGATAGCAAAGGTAACTTCAAACTTGTTAATAATGTTACTAAGTTTGAAATCGCTTCATTTACTTTTGACTATGTTGTTAATACAAATGATCCAATATTTGGAACAGCTGTTGAATTAAGCAATGTAACTTTAGTTAACGCTGGTGTTTCAGGAACAACTTTTGTTTCAGCGTCAATGTATGACGCGAATAACATCGACTTAAGATTTAAAATTCCATGTCAATACGGTTCTTTCGATTATACATTCAGGGTCGATCTTAGAAATCCTTTATAATAAGAAAAGTGTTGCATTAAAACAAAAAAGGCTGCAAATCTGCAGTCTTTTTTGCTAATTGTTGAATTAAATTATCTCTTTCTATGTCTAAATTTAACGGAAATAATTATTATTATAGCAATAGCAACGAAAGCTGTTGAACCAATAACTGACCAAAGAATTATTCCGTTCGAATTGTTTGGTTGTTCTAATTTTGGGATTTTTCTAGTTTGAATTACTTCGTGGCAAACAGAACAAACATAGCTTTCTAATCCTTCTTCATCGTAGGTAGGTTCTTTTGTAACTTGCCATGAACCACGATGTTCAATAAGTGGGATGGTTTCAGTTTCTTTTTCTCCACAAACTGAGCAAACTCTTTCTTTTATACCAGTTTCTGTACAAGTAGCTTCTTTTGTTACAGTCCATTCGCCATAACTGTGCTCAGTAGTTTTTTCAATTGGTCTAGTTTCAATAACTGTTCCACAATGATCACAAATTAAGCTTTCAACACCTTCATCTTTACATGTAGGTTCTTTTGTAACTTGCCATGAACCATGATGTTCAATAAGTGGGATGGTTTCAGTTTCTTTTTCTCCACAAACTGAACAAACTCTTTCTTTTATACCAGTTTCTGTACAAGTGGCTTCTTCTGTTACAGTCCATTCGCCATAACTGTGAGATAAATTAGCAGCTTTTATAGCGTGACTTTGATTAATATCTTTCAACGGGTTGGTAGTTATATCTACTATATCTGAACCTATGATGTTAAGTTTAGTATCGAAATTTTCACAAGGTTTCGTAAATTTAAAATGAATAGTGAGAAGATTGCCGATTACACTGTCGTTGTTGAATTTTAATAACGACAAATGTAAGTTTCCTGCTCCTGCCTTTGACTCGTTCAAATAACATATATCAAAAATTTCGCTTAGTGAACTAAATTCATGTGAAGAATAAGTTAAAAACTTGGCATCAAAATTTATATCAAAATCGCCAGCTGCTAGTTTTGAATTTTCTGGAATTTGTAGCGTAACGTCACATGTTTTATTTGTTTCATCTATCTTAATAGAAGAAGTGACGGAATCATCGCTTCCAATTAAATTGTCAAATTCAAAATTTATTAACGTACTAACAATTTCAGAAGAAAATTGATTATTATCTAAATCAAATAAAGATGAAGGAGTAAGGGTAATAAAGCAAGAAGAAGTTAAATTTTCTTTTGCTTTCAAATTTATTGTTATTAAATCGTTAAAATTATTATTTTTGTCATTAATAAAACTAAATGAAACTGAACCAGGATTACCTGTATTGATATCAAAAATGATACCATCTTGGTTTAAATAATTTCCTTTTTCATAAGACTCAAAGTCTAATAAATCCTTATCATATGAAAGCAACAATGTGCCGGCGTTCAATTTATTCAAGTCATAACTATTTATTTTGATTGATAAAATTTCATTTTGCTTAAGTGTAGTTTTATTTAAATCAAAATAAAATAATATTTTGTTAAGTTCTTGATTTTCGCTAATAAAAAAGGATAAATAATCTCCGTTAATGTTAAATACATTTAAACTTGAATCATAAGCTTCGACAACTTTTATATCAAAAAATGATTGAGTTAATGTCGTATCTGATTTAACAGTGAATGAAATAGAGATTAATCCTTGGCTTTGATCCAATTCTTCATTAAATAAATAAGAAGAATAGATTGTGTCAGCACCAATTTTAATATCTGACATAGCCTTGGAAGAATTATCACTAGCATTATCAATTTTAATTGCTTGACTGTCGTAATGAATTTCGAAAGTTATGGCAGAGAGGGCAAAAGCATTTTCCAAATCTATATAAAAAACTACTGATTCACCTTTTTTATAAGAATTTTTTAAATTATTCGTGAAATAAGCCGTTTGGCTTTCAGTTTGTTTGTTTAAAGAAGCATTAAAATTACTCCCACTAAGTGGGGTAGTGGGAGTAATGAGTAATGTAGCAACAAGAGATAGATAATTAAGCGACATTTTCTAAACTTGTAATATTACCATTAATATATTGGAGGACCATTAAGACTTCTTTAGCTTCAATGACACCACTATCATTTAAATCAGCTCTTTTAAATTCATCATCTTTTAGTAAAATAATTCCTTCAATTGCTTGTTTCATCATTAATGCATCAAGCATATTGACTGTACCATCAGCATTAACGTCTCCTTTTCCAGAAAGTAAGGAAGCATCTTTAATTGTGACAAAATATGGGGATTCTGCAGTACCTTTTCTAATAATATTGTTACCATCACTTACTTCGATGTAATAATCAATACCTTCAAGAGATAATTCGCCTCCATTAATCTTGCCACTGAATCTATCATTATTTTGACTCATAGTAATTGTTTTGTATTCTTCTGTTCCGTGTTTTCTATAGAATAATTTTGCATATTCTATACTTACATTGTCTGAAGCAGTAACTGATAAAACAAGATTATTACCGACATACCCTTGATTAACAGGAGTGTGATAAACAGTAGGGCTAATCGTATCTTTTATTGTGCATTGAGTCTTACCAGATGGAACGGATTCGGTCATATCAGTTAAAACGACAGTGAAAATATAGAAATAGGTTTTACCAGGTTCAGCATTATCATCTATAAAACTTGTTTCTTCTTTTGGTAAGACAGTGTTATTTAATCTAGTATAATTGCCGTTTTCTTCTTCTGAACGATAAACGTTATACCCCATTAAAGTTTCATAATCGTCTTGGAACCATTTAAGTTCAACGCCTTCATCAGTTGGAGTTGCTTGTAAGCTCATGGCCAATGCAGCAGAAGTATCGATAGTAAATGTAAATGTTTCTGCATTATCAGCAAGAGTTAATGCATGATTATCTTTAGCTCGACCGTTTGTGACAGAGAAATGTTGATAACCGCCTTCCATTCCGACATCAGCGATTTTATTCATTTTAAGCTTACCTAACCAAAGAGTGTCTGACAAATAAACACCATCGATTACGTAATCAGCATATGGTCTAACTGAACCAAATGTTACATCAAGTGGTAACGAAGTGTCCATTGGTCTATTAAATTCAATTCTAACCTGGAAATCTTCCTTACCAACTGTGTCAGTTTCAACGTCATCAAATGTTAATACAGTTATATCTGTAATAAATGGAGGAAGTTTTGAAATATCAAAATCTTCAGTGTTTTCGTTTTCAATAATGAAGTTACTTTCTGTATCGAAGAAATCTGAAATAATTAAATCGAACATAGTTTGTGGCATACCATAAAGAAGTGTGTTTTTGATTTTATATATTTCTCCTTCCTCTCCGTTGCCACTTATTGAAATTAAGAATGTATTGTTTAACTGCGTGGTTTCGGAAAGAATCAAAGCATTACCATTGTAGTCTGATGTTTCTTTATTAATTTTAAAGGTGATATTGAATGGGTTCAAACTAATTGAATTTTTATTGATAAATAAGTTATTTACGGAAGAATTTGCAAATTTTAGTCGCAAACCAGTCCAATAGTAAGGTCGTTCGCTTTCTGGACTAAATTCGAATATGTTTTCTTTAGCATCAATAGTAGAAAAAATAACGGTCGCTTTTAACAAAACTGTGGATGACTCAAGTTTTTTAATAGCAAAAGTTGAATCTGTGGTATATAAAACATCGACAGTTTTCCCGTTTTTAATGTAAACCATGTTATTATCAGCAGCTAAAGTGCTATAAAAAGTTATATTGCTATTCTTAATTGATATATTTGAATGATCTAAATCTGAGGTAGCATAATCGTTTTCAAATTGAGTTACACAGTTATATAAATCAGCGTATTCAATATTAATTTGACCATTGCCAACAGTTTTCATTTGCCACATGTAGTCAACATACCAATCTGCGACGTGAAAATTGACGTAGTCGTCTTCACTACCTTTAATTTCAATATTTCCCCAAGCGGTTATACTAGGAGATGAAATAAGTTGATCGTAATAATTTGAATTAACATCATTATAAACTTGAATATCAACGCCAGGTTCGATTGTTAAAGTGGCGCCTTCCATGACTCTCATTTGATTGAGAAGTAAATATGAATGATCTTTTGTTAAAGTTGTGTCTTTGTCGATTACAGTTGGAAGTAAAATTCTATTTGAAACGCTAATTGTCACAGATAAATCATTAAAATTAAATGGTGTTCCGCTATTATCAGTGCAAGAAACTCTTAAATTAAATGTAATTGAATATTCATCTGGACAATCTTCAGAAATTACGAATTCAAAATACTGTTCTGTTCCAATAACTGAATTGCTTGCTTCATCATAAATTAAGCCAGTATCTTTATTAGAATATGTGCCAATCGTTTCAAAATTAATTGTATCTTTTGTAATTTTTACATATGGATCTGTTAATAGACCTTCATCATCTCTATTAACGTCGATTTTCGCAATAGTATTACTTGCAGCTCCACCAATATTTGCAAGGTTTAAGCCCATTCTTATGGTCTCGCCTGCGTTGATAGTGGAATTACCATTATTATTTGAAGAAAATTCTCCATCATCAAAAGTGTAGTAATCATAAACACCAATTTTAGGTTTTGAAGCTTTTGCTAATGCAGCATAAGCATCAACACATTTTGCATAGTTATCTACTCTGTATGGATGATAAGTATTAACAAATAAATCTGAGGTATTAACAATTTGAGAGAATAAATACTTTGTAGGATACATCTCTTTGTCTGGGTGCATAGATCTAATTAAGGCAGCAACCGCAGAAACAACTGGAGTTGCCATTGATGTACCATTAAAACTTGTGTATCTATTATTAGGGTAGGTTGAATAAACATTTTCACCTGGAGCAAAAACTTCGTATTCAACACTATTATTTGGGAAAACATCAAAGTTTGTGAACCAGCTTTCTGAATATTCATTGCTTGTACTCATAACGCCACAAACAAATGAATAAGAAGCAGGATATTCTTTAACTACATCATAACCTGGATATCTAAATTGATTTTGAGCTTGATCATTTCCAGCGGCTGCGACTAAAAAAGAAGTAGTATAAGCCGCTTCAAGAGCATCTTGAACTTCAAGTGACATAGTTGAACCACCGATTGACATTGAAATAATGTCAGCTCCGTTCATATAAGCATAGTTTATAGCTTCTGCGATATTTGAATTGTTAAATGTACCGGACGAATTACCACATTTAACAGGCATAATTTTACAATTATATGCGATACCGGTTGTGCCAAAATTATTTTTGGAAGCACCGATAATACCAGCTACGTGGGTGCCGTGTCCGTTATCATCCATAGGATCGTTATTATCGCCAACACAGTTCCATCCCATTGTATCATCGATATAACCATTGCCATCGTTATCGATTCCGTCACCCGGAATTTCTTGAGTGTTTGTCCAAATATTATCTTTTAAGTCAGGGTGATTATAATCAACACCGGTATCTAAAACAGCAACAACTACCGACGAATTGCCACCTGCAGTAGAACCATGTGTTTCCATATATTCGTAGGCTTCATCAAGATTAATAACATCTTCTAAACCTAACTTAACCGAATCATCTTTTTGAACTGGAGATTGATCACTTTCTAAAGCATCGGTTTCAAAAATATAATCAAAATCTACAACCTCAAAAAAACCTGATTTTCTAAAATCAGAGATTAAATCACTAGCTTTGTAATTATCTTCTAAATAAATAGTGGTCCAGTCACTATTTTTGTGATTTTCAATTGATTTAATTTTAAGAGCTTTGCTGATTGCTCCATCTTCTTTAATTAAAGTTGTGTCTTTGAGTTTAACTAAAAGATGATCTTCGTTAAATTTAACGTCATTCAATTTATTTAAATCAACTGACATATCCATCGGTTGAGTTAATAAATCTGAATTTAAAGTTTCGGCTTCTTTTTTAGTTAGACTTTCTGGTGCAGTATATGTTTGAAATGCCGAAAATACTAGCATCAAGAAAGGAAATATTGCTAAATATTTAGTTCTCATCGTGAAGCGCCTCCTTGTACTTAATAATTTTAAACCTTTAAATAGTCAAGGTCTAATTTTTAGGACCGCGTTTAGAGATATTGTCATATTTAAATTTTGCCTTTTTGTTGCTCTTTTATTTTTAAGAAAAAATTTTTTTGTATGAAAATACTATAATTTTTATATTTTTGTGTTAAAAAACCTGCAAAAACCTAATATTTTATTTAAAAACTGGGTATATATTACTTTTGTAATTTTCTAAAAATCTTTGCAAAATCCAAATAAAAAAATATTTTTTGGCATACTACATTTTTGTCAGTTTAGTAAATTTTAAGATTTTATAAATGGAATAATCTATAGAATTCAAAGTTGAAATTAGACAACTTTTACAATCATTAATCTTAATAAATAGTAATGTAAATTAAGTTTCTAGAAATTAATTTCCATTACAACTTACAGTCTATAATTCCTTTTTTGAATTGGAAATTTCAAACAAAAACCACCTCGATTTCGAGGTGGTTAAGCAATCAAAACTTTTAAAGTTATTTAGTCATGAGTGGCGTTGCTAATAGTATGAAATTTAATAAGAATAAAGCAGCACTCACTGCAAGAATAATACTAATATTTAATTTAGGTTTTACAAGTAAATTACCATTTTGGTCTTTAATTTCACCAGTTTCAGTATCGGTTGTTTTTGTTGTTCTATTGAAAACAATAAGATCTTTAATATAGATAGAAACTTTAACTAAGCAATAAGTAATGAAGCCCATTGCAATGCCATAACTGATTGAATAACAGAAAGCCATAAATGCTGTTGCAAAGAAAGCAGGGATAGCTTCTTCAAGTTTATGCCAATCAATATCTTTAAAGTTAGCAAGCATCATGCAACCAACAACAATTAAAACAGGAGCAGTTGCAGCAGATGGTACAGCACTAATTGGACCAGCAAAGAAGATTGAAATTAAGAAACATAATGCAGTAACGCAGCTTGCAAGTCCAGTTCTTGCACCAGCTCCAATTCCACTAGCTGATTCAACAAATGTTGTAGTGTTACTTGTTCCAAAGATTGCACCAACGGAAGTCGCAACACTATCAGCAAATAATGCACGATCCATTTTGGATTTAAATCCTCTAGAATTTTCAAGACTTGCTAAATCTTCATCAGAGAAGATACCACTCTTTCTTCCGGTTCCAATAAATGTTCCTAAGGTATCAAATGTATCTGAGAGTGAGAAAGAGAAGATTGTAATAACAGCAGTAATTGCTTTTACTCCATCATTAAATAAAGATCCAAATCCTTCACCAGTAAAGATAACACCAAATGTTTGTGGAAGCTCTTCAAAAGCATCAATAAATCCATCCATATAACCATATTGAGCACTACCAATTTCAAGTGCACCAAATGTGGTAACAGCTGTTCCTTCACCAAAGAAAGGAATTAAACCAATTAAAGTAGTAGCAATGATTGTAATAATCATAGCACCCTTAATATTTAAAACGTTTAAAACGATACAAATAACTAAACCGATTAAGAATACGACTAAAGTTGGAGAGTTCCAAAGAGCATTTCCACTAGCCATTGCTGGTACACCGCTAGAAAAATCAATAAATCCAGCATTTAGTAAGCCTAAATAAGCAATAAATAAGCCAATACCACCAGAAATTGCTGCTTGGAGTGATTTAGGAATAGATTTAATAATCATTTTCCTAACTTTCGTAATGGTAATTAATATGTTAATAAGACCACAAATAAATACCATTGTGAGTGCTTCTTGCCAAGTAAAACCTAAAGCAAGAACAACCGTATAGGCAAAGAAAGCATTTAAGCCCATACCTGGAGCTTGTGCATATGGGACATCTGCAAATAAGCCCATAATCAAAGTTCCAATAATCGACGCTAGAATTGTTGCAATAAATACAGCTCCCCAAGGCATACCACTTCCAGAAAGAATACTAGGATTAGTGATGATAATATAACTCATTGCAAAGAATGTAGTTAAACCACCAATAATTTCCTTTCTTATAGAGGAGTTGGTACCTTTAATGTCAAAGAGCTGAAGTTTGCCATCAACCATTTTCATAAGCATTCCCCTTTCGTAAAAAATACCTTTTAATTCTATGCCTAGAAAATTTATAAAACAACAAAAATATGCGACAACCATCGTACTTTTTAGCTATTTTTGCTTGCTTAATTAAATAGTATAAATGAAAAAATATTAAATTTGTGTTAAAGGTGAAATAAAAGCACTAAAGCAGATAAAAATTAATGCTAAGTTAACACGATGTAAAGTTAAATTACCTTTATTAAGTAAAATAATTGTGAATTTTTAAGTATTAAGATTGTATTAAAAAATTAAAAATGAGGTTTAGGTGAAACTAAATATGCATAAAAAAATAATTAAAAAGGTAAGTGTTGTTTAAAAAAGGAAAATAGACTTTTAGATCCTTGTTAAGGCATAAAACCGATATGTCTATAATATAAAAGAGGAGCTTTAAATTTAATGGCTAAATTTGATTACGAACGTTTTTACTCTAAATATGTTAAAAGAGCAGTACTTGAAAAGGCCAGTTCTAAAAAACTTAATAAATTGGACGGTAGCTTCTTTGCTAACTTTTTCTTATTACCAACTCTTTGGTTAAGTTATTTTACTTTTACTGACTTAACAAATTTAGGTTTTACATTATTTACCGTTACTTTTTCTATGTTTATTTTCTTTTTCTTATTAGATATAAATTCAACCATTAAATTAATAAAAAGATCTAAATCAATTGGCATTTTTAGAGATACCAATTATGTATATAAAAAGTTGATTTATAAAGCGATTCTAGTTTTTTATATAGTTTTTGCAGAGATTTTTGTAAATTTAACATATGTTTTATTCGACTACCAGCTATTTATGCTTGGTAAAATTATTGTTTTAGTATTTCTTTACATACCAATGGAAGCTTATTTATATGATTTTATTTGTAAGGAATTTCTTATTGGATTAGGTGAATGGTGCAAAATTAGAGAAGAACAAGAAAAAATAAAAGAAGAAGAGATAAGAAATAGTCTTCCTTTAGCTTTTCGAGATGAAAGTAATTGTGAAGATGAAAAGAATTAATTTTTGTTTATGATACAGATAATAAAATTGAATAAATTGATTAGTTTTTAAAACTTGATTAATCATTAAAAGAAAATAAGTATAATTCTTTTTCTTCTTTGCTTCCTCCAGCATGGGCTCCTTTAAAACCTACTGGTTCTTCGCCATCATAGAAAATATATTTATGTTTAGAAATTAAGCAGTAGTCTGGTAAAGTTTCGTTGAGATATCCGCACATTTTTCCATAACCAAAAATGTTATTTTTTAGTAGTTCGTCTCTCGACAAAATATAGAAGTTTTCACTATAGTATTTGTTAGCAAGTTCTTTGAATTTTACATCATCTTTAACGAAAAATCCTGCAAAAGCCGGCTCAAATATGAAATATGGTCTTGAAAGTGTTTCAAAAAAATCTTGATGTTCGCGGATAGATATTTCTTCTACATCTTGAAAACCATGGTCTGCAACAAGTAAAAATAAAGTATCAGGATTATCTTCAACGAGTTTTTTAAATTTACTTTCTAAGTAAATTAAAGTGTCTTTAATTGTGTTGTTAAAGCAGCCAAAATCATGGAGATAATGATCTGGCATTGAAGAATATACATATACAAAATCATGAGCTTTGATCAATTCATCAGCATGAGAAAAGAAGTATTCAAAGTCGTCTTCTCTAAGTTGTGTTTTCTTTTGGAAACTAGAAATTGAAGTAGCGTTATGTTTTTGAGTTTTATTGATTAATTCCCATAAGTAAGTTGGCTTTAAAATATTTTGTTGAACATTAGGATATGATAAACGTGGTTCGAATTTATCATTTGATGGAAAAACGTTAATAACAGTATTGTGTTTTTTAAAATATTGATTCCAACCAATATGTCCATTTTCAATAGGATATAAACCAGTTGTTAAAGCTGTTGTTGCTGCAACAGTAGTTGGTGGATTGATACTTGTAAACTCAAATTCTTTATGAGAATAAATAAAAGGAGTACTTTCTTTATAATAATCAGCGATTACTTTGCCATATCCATCAAATAAAACTAGTGCGATTTTTTGTTTGCCACTTTTTTGAATAATTTCGTCAGCTTCTTTTAAAGTTTCATGAAATGGAGTGACTCCGAAGAATTTTAAGATTGAGTTTCCTAAATTAACAAGTGTATTTGTTTTACTTAAATTTAAATTTTCCATAGCCTTATAATTTAACATAACTTAATGATTTTACAAGATAAAAAAACCGGCCATGAGGGGATCATGGCCGGATAAGTGCTACATAATGAACTATAACTAGATAATTCTGTTATAGTATTCAACGATTAATGCTTCGTTGATTTCTTTAGATAATTCGCTTCTTTCTGGAAGTCTTAAGAATTTACCAGATTTCTTTTCTTTGTCGAGTTCAACATAAGGAACTGTGACAGTTGTGTTATCTAAAGAAGTTTTGACAACAGCTAAATCTTTGCTGTTTTCTTTAAGAGCGATTACATCATTGACGTGGCAAAGATATGATGGAATATCAATTGTCTTTCCGTTAACAACGATGTGTTTGTGATTAACGAGTTGTCTTGCGGCTCTTCTTGTAGGAGCAAAACCTAATCTGTAAACTAAGTTATCAAGTCTTGATTCTAAGATTGTCATGAATTCTGTACCTGTGACACCGTTTCTTTTACGAGCCATAAGGAACAATCTTCTGAATTGTCTTTCGTTAACTCCGTATAAATCTCTTAATTTTTGTTTTTCGTTTAATTGCTTTCCGTATTCAGAAAGTTTTTTCTTTTCTGCACCATGTTGTCCTGGAGCATATTCTCTTTTGTCACCTTTTTTAAGTGTGTGACCATTGAATTCTTCACCTGTTCCGAGTAATGAGAAGCCAAGTCTTCTTGCTCTTCTCCATTTTGGTCCTGTGTATCTCATCTTTTTTCTCCTCTCTTTAACAATGTAAAGCTAAGGTCATTAACTCCCGACTCCTACGGTGAACAAATGGGGATTTCAGATATGTAGCGAATCTTACTTTCGTAATCAAATTGATCTTTGTTCAACTAGACGAGTGATGCTAATGATGCTCACAATTGCTTTAAAAGGATATAACAAAAAAGCAAATCATGCAAGATTAAGTTGATAAAAATTCTTCAAGTGACTAGAAAATAGTTCTTTTTGACCATTTTATAGAAAATTTCGATGAAATTTTAAAATATCATCCAAATTTTAGATTCTATTATCTGATTTATAGAAGAAAATTTAGGATACAAGTGGCTTAAATAAACTCTTATAAATATAGAAAAAATTAGGTCTCTAGTATAAAATACTAGAGAGGAAAGAAAATCATGCATATTAATATTTTAGAAGGCTTAAGTACTGAGCTTATTATTGGAGTAGTTGTTTCTTGCGTTTTCGCTTTATTTTTATTGATACTTGTTGGCTATTTAGCTTTGAGTAAATTTTATTTAAATAAGAAGAAATGTCGAAAGCAACTTGATATTTATCAATCTAAATACGAATATCTTCATGCTTTACTTACTGGACAAGATAATTCATATATTCAAAGACTTGAAATAATAAGTCGTACTAATCTTTTATATAGTGATATTCATGCAAGTTATTTTAAAAGAAGCAAAGAAATAAAAGATACTATCGATCAAAAATATCAAGATATTCTTTTCCAACTTCAAAATTATTTAGATGAAAACAAAACCCGTGAATTTAAATATTATTTAAAAGATAATTTGTCAATCTTAAAACAATATGAAGATGCAGTTAACTCATTAAATAATGATTTAGTAAATGTTATTAAACCAGAAGAGGACGCACGTCAATTATCTTTGAATGAAAAAGAAAAATTGAGAGATGTGAAATCTAAATTTAATTTTAATGAAAACGAGTTAACGTTTGCAGCATCATCTTTCCAACAAGTTTTTGCTAAAATTGATCGAAAATTTAATGATTTTGATGATTTAGTTGAAAATGCAAATTATGATGATGCAAAAGCAATCATTCCTGAAGTTGATAAAGTTTTAGATTTATTAGATCGTTTAATTGATGAAATTCCACCTCTTGTTAAGGAAGTAAACGATAATATTCCTGAAAAAGTTACAAAATTAACTAATGAATATGAAAAACTTTTAAAAGAAGGTAAGCCTTTAGCTCATCTTCAAGTTGAATATTTGGTTAGTCAAATTAATGATGCTCTTGATACAGAAAGAAGTAATATCAAAAACTTAGCAATTTCTCATATCAAAGAAGAAACAGAAGAAATTAATAAAGTAATTGATGAACTTTTTGAAAAATTCAAAGAAGAAAGTGATGCATTTAATGAATTCAGTGAGAAAAAAGATTTAATTATTAATGAATTTTTGAATTACGATAAAGAATTAATAAAGATTAACAACAATATCACTCGTTTTAAAAAGATTTATATTATTGATAACGATCATACAAATGAACTTACAAACATTCGTATCAAAGTTGAAGAAGTTAGCAAGAATAAACGTATGCTCGATCAATATATGAGAAATATCGAACCATGTCCTTATACTAAACTTTTAGAAAAATTAAGACTTGTCGAAGCTGGTACAAGAGAAATTAGTGATCGTATTAATTCATATAATGATTATTTAATTTCTTTAAAAACTGATAGTGAAACAGCTTTTAAAAATATTCGTACTAAATATGATTTGCTTAAAGAACATGAAAAGATTATTCGTGATTTTAAAGTAGAAAAATATAATGACTTCTTTAAGGACCGTTTTGATGATTGTTATGCATTAATTGATGATATTTCTAAATTATTAGGAAAAGTTCCAATCGATGTTAATCAAGTTAATCAATATCAAAGAGAATTAAATGATAAAACAAATAATCTTGTAAAAGAGATTCAAGATTTAGATAATTATAAACGTTTGGCTAGCGAAGATATTCTTTTAGTTAATCGTGATCGTATGAAATTTGCTGAAATTAACAATATTATCTCACAAGCTGAAACATTATATTTAAATGGAGACTTTAAGAGTGCTTATGATATGGGTGAACAAGCACTCGAAAAATTAAATTTTAGGGATAAGCAATGATATATTTTGATAACGCAAGTTCAACAAGACCAACCGATGAATGTCTTGAAGCATTTTTAAGTGCTTCTAAAGACAATTTTTATAATCCAAGTTCAATTCATGCTCCAGCAATGAAACTTTTTAACGATATCAATCGTATAAAAGAGAATTTTTTAAAACAACTTAAATTGGATAATTCTTATGAAGTTATTTTTACAAGCGGAGCAAGCGAATCAAATAATTTGGCCATTATTGGATACGCTTTAAAAAATCGAGGACGTGGAAATAAATTAATTACAACAAAGATAGAACATGAAAGCGTTTTAGAAGTTTTTAAATATTTAGAAACGCAAGGATTTGAAGTAACTTACTTGAATATTAATGAAAAAGGGAAAATTGATTTAGAAGAATTCAAAAACGCAATCGATAATAAAACTATCCTTGTTTCAATAATGGGTGTAAATAACGAAGTTGGCAACGTATTAAATATAAAAGAGATTAGAGAAGTTATTAAAAATTATCCTAAATGTGTTTTACATTCTGACCTTGCTCAAACACTTGGGAAAGAGAAATTTGATTATTCTCTTGTAGATATGTTTACAATAAGTGCGCATAAAATTTATGGAATAAAAGGAATCGGAGCGCTTGTTAAGAAAAAGAAAATTATGCTTAATCCAGTAATTTATGGCGGTGGTCAAGAGAATGGATTAAGAAGTGGAACTTATGATTATCCAGCGATCGTTTCTTTCAATGTTTCGCTTAATTATATAACTAAGAATTTTGATACTTTTTACAAAAAAACAAGAGATTTGCAAGCTTTTTTAATTAATTACCTTAAAAATATTGATGAAATTTGTATTAATAATTTTCAAAATAATTCATCGCCATATATAGTAAATTTTTCTTTAAAAAGTAAAAAAGCTAGCGTAGTCGTCGAAGCTTTATCAAATAAAGAAATTTATGTTTCAAGTGTCTCGGCGTGTAACTCTAAAAAAGAAGGCGCATCTTATGTCTTAGAAGCAATTGGAAAATCAACTCGTGAAGCTAGCAATTCGATTCGAATATCTTTAGGTAAAGATAACACTCTTGAAGAGTGCAAAATATTTATTGAAACTTTAAAAGGAATTTTAACTAATGTAAGAGGATAGAATATGAAATATAATACGATTATTGTTCGATTTGGCGAAATGTCAACGAAAGGCAAAAATAAAAGAGATTTTATAAATTCATTAGCAAGATCGATTAGACATAGTTTAAAAGAAAACGAAAATGATTATGAAATGATTATTCGTCATGATCATATTTATTTAAATCTTAAAAATGAAATTGATGATTTGGTGAACAAATTAAAGGATATATCTGGGATGTATTCTTTTTCACTGGCATTAAAAATTGATCAAGATTTAGATAATATTTTGGATACTTCGTTAGAAATTCTTAAAAATGAAGAAGGCAACACATTTAAAATTAGAACGAAAAGAATCGATAAATCTTATCCTTTTATAAGTGATGAAATTAATCGTAAAGTTGCAACTCTTGTTTTAAGAAATACTGATAAAAAGGTTGATGTACATAATCCAGACACTTTGCTAGATATTGAAATTAGAGAAGATGGTGCTTATTTATTTACAGAAACTGTTAAAGGAATGGGTGGTTATCCAAGCGGAACTATTGGTAAATCTTTAGTTATGTTAAGTGGTGGAATAGATTCTCCAGTTGCAGCTTATCTTTTACTAAAAAGAGGAGTTGATATTACTTGTATTCATTATGCTTCTCCACCTTATACAAATAGTGGAGTTATTGATAAACTTGAAGACATTCTACATAAACTTACAAAGTATCAAACAAAAATCAAACTTTATGTAATTCCTTTCACTAAAATTCAAGAAAAAATATATGAAGTTTCACCTGAAGGCTATCCAATTACCATCATGAGAAGAATGATGTATCGTTTAGCCAGTAGACTTGCAAAAAGATTAAAAATTAATTGTTTAGCAAATGGTGAAAGTATCGGGCAAGTTGCTTCTCAAACAATTGATTCTTTAAACGTTATTAATGAAGTTACAAACATGCCAGTTTTAAGACCGCTTTGTACTTATGATAAAGTTGATATTATCAAAATCAGTGAACAAATCGGAACTTATGATATCTCAATTAGACCATATGAAGATTGTTGTACAATTTTTGCCCCAGTACGACCAAAAACTTCTCCAAAACTTGAAGAGTGTTATGAAATTGAAAAGAAATTTGACTTTGAACCTCTTCTTGAAGAAGCTTTAAAGAATGCTGAACTTAAAATTATAAAAGATTAATTTTGTTATATTGAGGTAAAAATATAGGAGTTTTGCGCGGTTTTTGCTCATAACTCCTATTTTTTATTGAAGACATGAAGGAGTTTATTTTTGTTGTGTTTTTCAATTAGTATATTGGAAAGTGTTAATCCTGCAATTATTGCTGCAAAAAGTGAGAAGAAAAAGGTACCTCCTTGGATACCTCCAATAACAATATTACGTCCTATTGTGTAAATATTAGCTTCAGCAAACAATAATAAAACAAAGATTATTATTGATATAGAAGTAATTAAAAGAGATAAATTTAGAGGATTGCTCTTTTTAGGAATTATTAAACAAGCAATAGGAAGGATAAAGTTTGTAACGGATAAAATAATAATAATTAATGGCGTAAAAAATGTTGTTCCTACTAACATTGAGATACTCTCAAAACAATTATATGTTTGATAAACAGAAATAGTAATTGCGCTATTTAAAGAGGTGTCGGCTGTAATCATTGGTGCAAAAAGTTTACAAAAAGCAATAAAAGATAAAAATACGGTAATCATTGTTATGATGCTTGTTGTAGTTAATGCAAAGTTTCTTTTTTCTTTAGTAGTGGCCTAGTGTTATTCTGAAGTTTGAGGTGAATTATTTGAAGCTGAATTTACTTGCGGTAAAGAATTAGGCTTATCTTCAAGAATTTTATCGTCTAGCAAATAATCAATAGAGCAGTCAAATGTTTGACTTATTCTAATTACTTTTCAGTTTCTGGATAAGAAATGTTGCTCTTCCATTTTGAAAAAGGACTGACGAGAAACTTTTAATAAACTCGCAAGTTAATCCTGAGCTAAATTATTTTCTTTTCTTAGTTTTGCAATTTTATCTCCGGTTTTCATTTTGGTTTTCTCCTTCAAACTTTGTTTAAATTGCAGTTCTTTTCTTGCTTTACATACAAGTTAGTTCAAGGTTAGTTTTGTAAATTTTTGGTTGTGTTATATTAATATTAGTTGCTTTTTAGTGAAAATTTAGTGTTACTAGTAGATTTCTAGTAGAAAAATATATTAAAAAAATCGCTCCCGATAAAGGAAGCGATTTCGTTAGTTTTAATTACTTTCTTCTTGCACCAAGCTTTTCACTTAACTCAAATACACCTTTAGTGTCAATTGCAAAGAGTTCAAATTCTTTAAGAAGATCTTGAGCAGTTTTTTCTTCTTCAGCTTGTTCAGTTATGAACCAATTTAAGAAATTGACTGAACGATAATCTTTTGCTTCAATAGCAGCAGCATAGATGTCATTAATTAATGAAGTAACATATTTCTCGTGATTAAGTTGAAGAACAAGTGGGTCTTTAAAAGTTTTAAAAGCTGCTTTATAGACATCAATTGTTTCTAAAGTTACTTTTTCATCATTGTCATGGAGATATTCCATGAATTTTTCAGCGTGTTCGCTTTCCTCTTCGGCTTGCTTTTTAAACCACGATGCAAAGCCATTTAATCCTTCTTCGGCGTAGTAATTCGAAATTACTAAATATAAATAAGACGAATACAATTCTTTGTTAATTTGATTAACCATTAATTTTGATACTTTTTTATCTAACATTAATCTTATCTCCTTTATTAATATTTCTATTTTAATGTTTAATGCGGTTAAATGCTATTTAGATGCTTAATAAAGATATTATTGAGTGATTTTAAATAAAACAAACTTAAAAATGTAAAAAAGACTATCGTAATAATTTTAAAGTGGTAAAATACTTCCGATTTAAAAAGGCACATTAAAATTAATGCTAGATTAAATGCTTAAACAGGTCCAAAATTAGTAGTCTAAAAATCTTAAAGTGAGGTTTTGAGGTAAAGATTATGGCTAATCAAACTAAAGGAAATATACTTGATAAAATTAGAAAAATTTTTGCTTTCCAAGACTTAACATCAGGAAGGCCATTTAAAGTAATTCTTCTTTTTGCTCTTCCAATTTTATTATCAAATCTTCTTGGATCGAGTATTGGTTTAATAAATAGTTTGGTTTTAAAAACAACTGTTGGTACAACGAGTGTTGTCGCTATGAATCAAACAAATTCTATAAATTCACTTTTGTTTCAATTAGGATTTGGTGCTTCAAGCGGCTTTGCAATAATAGGTTCTCAAAGATATGGTGCAAAAGATGAAGAAGGGCTTAAAAAGGCGTTCAATATTTCTATTTTTCTTTGTGTAATTTTAGCGATTTTAATTAGCACGGCTGGATTTATTTTTCTAGATCCATTACTTGATTTCTTAAATGTCGATGCTGCATTTTATGATAGAAGTAAAATTTATTTAATAATGCTTCTTTCAGGTTTTATTTTAACTTTATTGAATAATCTTGTTGGAAATTATTTAAGAGCTTTAGGAAATTCTTCATTTCCTCTTCTTGTAAGTTTTGGAGGAGCAGTTTTAAATATACTTTTTGTTTATTTATTAACTGCGCAAAACCTGGCTAATTTAGATACTTTAGGTTGTGGTATTGCAAATATATTAATGAATTTAATTTCAATTTTATGTAACTACCTTTACTTAGTTAAGAAACATAAATTTTTAAGATTTAGTCTTTCATCTTTAAAAGGCGATAAGAAAACATATCTTGATTTATTGAAACTTGGTTTACCACTTGGCTTTCAATGGTCAATTCTTTTTATTGGATCATTTGTTCAAAATAGTCAGATCAATATCTATGGACCAGATGCAAGTAGCGCGATGACTTGTTATTCACAGTTTGAAAGTTATTTAACTATTGTTTTTAGTGTTTTAGCTAGTGCTCTTTTAACTTATGTTGGTCAAAATTATGGCGCTAAAAAATACAAAAGAGTAAGAAAAGGTATTTTAGAATGTTCTGCTTTAGCATTTGTTTTCTATTTAATTTTATTGGTTGTCGGTTTTTCATCAGCAAAATATGTTCCTTATATCTTTTTAAATGCTGAAGATGTTAATGACAAGATAGTTTATTACACATCATCTTATTTGTATGTATTAACTCCTTCTTTAATTCTTCAAGGAATCTTAATGATTTCTAGAAGTTCCTTACAAGGTATTAATAAACCACTTATTCCTTTTATAAGTGGAGTTGGCGAATTAGCGGCAAGAATTTTAGTTAGTTTATTTGTCCCATATTTAATTGATAATAATTATCAAATAACGCATTCAAATGCCAGTTTCCTAGGTCTTTGTTTTTCAAACACTTCGGCTTGGCTTGTGAGTTTTTTACTTATGGGAACGGCAACTATCGTGACAATCATTCTTAATAAAAAATTCAAGTATGATGAAGTAGTTGATATAAATAACTGCCAAGAGAAAAAAGAAGAAAATATTTAGGTATTGCAATGTTTTTGCTTTAATTTAATTGTTTTTTTCTTAAAATATATCTATTAAATTTCTATATATTTAGTAAAATATTAATTAACTCTCACTTTAAATAGTGCTGTCAAGGAGGCTAATAAAATGACTGAATATGAAAAAATGTGCATTGGTAAAATTTATGATCCAAATGATGCTTATCTAATTGAACTTAAATTTAAAGCACATCGACTCAATATTGAATACAATAGAACTTTAGATGAAGAAAGCGAAAAAAGAGAAAAGATATTAGATGAGTTACTTCCAAATAGAAAAGAAGGCACATATTTACAAGGGCCAGTTTATTTTGATTATGGTATTAATACAAGCGTTGGAAAGAACTTTTATGCCAATTTTAATTTTACTTGTGTTGATTGTGCAAAAGTTACCATTGGGGATAATGTCTTTTTAGGACCTAATGTATCAATTCTTACTCCAATGCATCCATTTCTACCTGAAGAAAGAAATCCATATATAAGAGAAGATGGAGACCAAACTGATAAAGAATATGCAAAGCCTATTAAAATTTGCGATAACACATGGATATGCGGCAATGTAACAATTATTGGTGGCGTCACAATAGGTGAAGGCTGTGTAATTGGTGCTGGAAGTGTCGTCACAAGAGATATTCCTCCACATTATTTAGCTGTTGGAAATCCGTGTAGAGTTATCAGAGAAATTAGCGAAAAAGATTCCATCAAATATAAAAAAGAATTGTTCTAGCTAATTTGAATATCTTTAAATATGTCAAAAAATTCACAAATGCATGTATCTTGAATGAATTTACTATCAAAAATTGTCTTTATTAGTGGATTTGCTTAATTAAGAAATAAGCAAACGAAAGAGGAGGAGTGATACTGAGCCTTATACTTATGAAAGAACTCTATATGTGAATCATATTAGAACTGTAGAAAGAGCAGTCGCTAACTATTCAACAAGTGCGAAAAAATTAATTGAGATGAGATATCTTGGGGCAAAAATTTCTTTGGCAAAATTGCCTCAAAGAGTAAAAGAATAGTTGTTTAAAACTAATTTACAATTTTGAGAAAAAATTTCAGAAAGAAGTTTATTGTGCTTAATATCGATTTAATAATTAATCTTTAAGTAACAATTTTCATTAGTTTTTGGCAAAATGAGATAAAACTTTTTAAGAAAAAATATTTACTATTGAGAAATTATTCAATTTGTTTGTTTCAAACGAAAGTAATTAATTTTCATTAAAAAAAGACAAAAATGATTAATTTATGGATGTTGTGATACTTCAATTTTTTAAAAATATTTTAGTATGACATATAAGTGTAATTGATTTTTAAGTTTTGTTTAATTAATATTGATTATATGTTTGGGGAAACAAAAGTAAAAAAGTTCGACTATATCGATAAAATTGAAAAAGTATTCACTTATAAAAATGAAAAAATTAGATTCAATGATGGTTTAATTTTGGCTTTAACTACTTCAGATGCTATCGATAATCAAGAAAAAACTTATTTGACAATGGATGATGACATTGTCGATGTATTCAGATCATTAAAAAATGGTAGTGAAAAAGCTTTCAATATTTTCTACTTTAAGACATACAAAAGTGTTTATTATAAATTGCTTTCCTATGTTAAAAACCCTGATTACGCCAACGACCTTTCTCAAGAAGTTTATATTGAGTTTTATCGCAGTGCTAAACGTGTTAGAGAAGACAAATCATGTATTACTTTTCTATTTACAATTGCCCGTAACATTGCTCTTAACTACATCAAGTCTAGAAAAGAAGATTTAGAATATGATGATGCCATCAATTCAACTGGTGATAGTAGAGAGCAAAAAATTGACGTAAACATTATCTTTGCTGTTTTATTGAATGATATCAAAGTTAAAGAAGAAGATTGTGATATTCTTTTACTTCATGTTATTCAAGGCTATTCGTTTAATGAAATTGCCGCAATGTATAATGCGAACTTAAACACAATTATTACGAAATACAATCGTACGATTAAAAAACTTCAAAATTACTTTATCGAGAAAGGAGAGTCTTTAGATGCAATTTGATGAAACAAAGTTTAAAGAAGAACTTCTTTCTAATACAAAAATTGAAAATCGTTACGATAATATAAAAGCTGAGATTGAAAAAAGACATGTCGTAATGCTTGAAAGAAAGCCTAGTTTTTTTGAACGCTTAAATGATTTAACTTCAAGTCGAGCATTTAAATATTCTTTAGCTACATGTGGAGGACTTGTTTTAGTAGCAGGAGTAACTTTGGGAATCTTGCTCCCTCAACTTGGTGGAACACCAGACGTGCCTGATGTTAAATCAGCACCTATTTTTTTGGGAGTTAGTTTAAAAGAAACACCTTCTAATGAACTTAGTTTCTCTAAAAATCTTAATTACGCAGAAGAGTTAACCGAAACTGATAGAGACATAGTTCTTGATAAGGATTCCGATATTATTCTTGATTTAGCTTTTGATAATCCTGACGAATTTGAAATTGATTCTTTTGTCGTAAGCGAAAAAGAAGGCGGCGATAAAACATATACAACTGCCGATTATCTTGAAGGTTCCAATTTTGACCATATTTATGTGAATGTAGGAAAGATGGAAGAAAGTGTACTTAACTTTAAGATACAAAATATTACTTATTTAGATGGTGGTGCTCAACGACCTGTCATCATGAAAGGAGATAATACTCTTGCAGTATCTCCAACCCCTCTTCCACCTCCTATTGAAGATCATGAATATACAATTTCTCTTGAAAATTCAGAAATATATATTGATTCTGCAAGCTTTTTATTTGATATTAATGATGAATATAACATGCTTCAAAATATGAAAGCAACATTATATAAAGATGATTTAGTCGTTGAAGTTAAAAATGTTACTAACGAAAAAGAACTTAACGTTAAGTTTGATAAATTAGTTTATAACAGCGATTATCATTTGGAAATTGTTGCCGATATTACTGATAATGGTGAAGTCAAGGATAACGTGACTATTATTGAACATGATTTTTCAACTGGTAAATATTTTGATGATATTATTGTCACACCAAGTTTTGTTAGTGCTGAAGTAAGTGTTCAAAACATTAAAGAGAAAATTACACTCGATTCCGTTAGTGTATTAAGTGCTGATAATGCTCTAGTCAAAAATATTACAAATCCAGGTACTGATTTTACTATAGATGGTTTAAACGCTAATACAGATTATAAATTAGAGTTTACTTTCTCTTTGAGAGGTTCGCACGTTTATAAAGAGACAAAAACAATTAAAACTCAAAAATACACAGTCCCATCTTTAGAAATTACAACTTTAGAAGTTAGTGGTTCAACTGTTGATTTCAGTTATACATTATATGATCCAAATAACATTGCTGAATTTTCGAAAATTGAGCTATATCGAAACGGCGAAATCTTTAAAACTTCTCAAAAAGATACTTCTATGTTTGATGGATTGACTCCTCTTTCAAATTATGAATTAAAAGTAATTTATACTTATGATCTTCACGAAGGAATAGGGGGACAAGAATTAGTTGCTACCAAAGCATTTGAAGTAAGTATAGAGGACTTATCAGTTGCAGATGTCGAATACGAAAAACCAGCTCACACTGGAAACGATATTCCTATTCGAATTCAATTAAGAAATCAAAGTTCATTAGATGTTAGCGGATTTGTTATTAATGGAGAAGAATATCAAACTACAAAAGAGATGGATGGTACTTATTTAGTTAATTTAGATCCAATATACAGTTCTGGCACATTCTACTATACGATTACATCATGTATATGCGAAATAGATGGCACAGTAAGACAAGTCGAATTATCCTCTACATATGATTTTGAAATCGATGTAATTTTTTAATAAGAAACTTCATTATTATCATATTTTTGCTTTTTTAGGCATTTGAAAATATTTTTTAAAAAAATAAAATAATATGAAATATTTTTCATACTTAAGTTGTCTTTATTGGTATGAGGACAAATATTGCTATTTTAACCATCTTCAAGATGGTAATTAAAAAAGAAAAGTTTAACACAAATGATCTTGTAAAGATTACAGGTTGTTCTAAAAGAACCTGTTTTCGTTACATCAAAGACATTAAGGAGTTCATTAAGGAAAACACACGTTTTGAATTAAGATATTCAGCACATCTTAAAAGTTTTGTTCTTGTAGAAACAAGAGCTAAAGCGAATAAAGATAATGCTTTACAAGATTGAGTTTCGAAAATTCATAGTTGTTTTTAAAATTATTTTTAAGCATCCAAGTTTGATTGCTTAATTATTTTTTGTTATTAAATTGTTATTGTTCAACATTAAGATAACGTTAATTAAAATACGAAAATAATTAATATATTTTAGAATTGTAAGTCAAAATCAACTTTCTATTGAAACTTTAAGTAATAACTTAAAGTCTGCAATGGAAGTTGAAAAGAAGGAAGCAAATAAAACTCAGCTTGTTTTAGAAGAAAAGGCTGCAGAAGAAACTTCAAGTAAAACAACTACATATGACTTTGAGGTATTTGATGATAACCATTAAGTTACAACTGTAACTAATGAAAAAGGCGATATATCACGTTATTATCGAGCAATCAAAGATAATAAATTCTATTCATTATATAGAAATGGAAGTGAAACAACTGTTCCTTATGAAGGAACTGCGGATATCACTTCTCAAAATGCTGAAGAATATCAAACCATAGTTGATACGTTTGGAGGTGTCGAATTTGGATATGAAAGTTCATATAGTGGTGTAATTGATTACCTTTATGAAAAAAACTTTAGGTGATTCTTCAATTTATGAACAAAATGATGAATTTGATCCTTTCGCTTCTTCAACAATCGTCAGCGATTCTTTTGGCGCATCAATTGATATCATGACAAGAATTCAAAGTGAAGATTTCTTGGGAACTTATGCTTTTGACATTCACTTATATTTCGAATTCAATTTATATGGCGATTTATTATCTGCTACATATAAAAGAAAAGATTATGAAGGTATCGAAAGTGTCGACCAAGAAATTACCGAAACAACAGCATATGATTATGAAAAGATTAAAATTTCGTTAACATATGGAGAAAAAGGTGTAGACGAAAATAATTACTTTAACTTAAAAGAATATTTCTTTATGGACTTTACTCCAGAAGTTTATTTATCAAGAGATTTAACAGAAGAAAGTAAAGTAACGGCTGACACAGATGGTAAGTATGGAGTAACAGTCGATGACACTGTTTACGTTTCTTTAAGTTATGTATTACTAGAAAGCGCTATGCAAGATGTCGATAAAATCGAAGCTACTTATGAAGACAATGAAGGCGGTGTTATTGGAGCAATTTCTTCAACTAGCGACGGACTTTTCTATTTCGATGTTCTAAAAGATGGCGAAGCAACAATTACTTTAAAGAGTAAAAATGTTGAAAAGAAAATTACTATTAAATCAACTTATAACTCCGTAGAATCCATATCTTTTGATGAAAATATGGTTGATACAATGCTCGCTTCAAGTGAATTAAAACTTGCTGCTAGTGTATCGACTGATGAAGGAATTAAAAGTGGTGAAATATCTTTTGAAGTAGTTGAATATACAACAGACGGAGCAACAATTGACGCTAGACCTGATAGATGGGGAATTAGTAATGAGTGTTACTTAATTGCTTGTATAAAAGCTGGAACAATTAAAGTTAAAGCTACCTCGGTTGATAATCCTGAAGTTTCAGCTACTAAAGAATTTACAGTTAAAGAAGTTCTAAGTATTCTTGAAAGTATTGCAGGTAAAACTTATAGTGCTTCATGGAGTGAATTTGATGCTTCTACTTATGGCGATATAACTTATTCGTATAAGGTGACATTTGGAAATGATGCAAACAACTTAACGGCGGAAATAGAATATTCTAAAACAACAGAGCCTTGGTACGGTGAAAGTGAAAAAACTGCTGGCAAATTTAGCGCAAGTGTTGTCCAAGAAGGCACAAATTTATTATTTAAAGTATTGACAGCAATTGGAGAAGCAACTATGGAAGTTAGTGCTGTTCCTTCAAGTCTTTCTATTTCACTTAATAACGATATGAGTTTTAAAGACTTAACTGTAAAAGTAGATGATACAAGTAAAGCTTTAACTGAATATGTAGATATTGCATCTTTGATTGTTGGAAAGACTTTTAAACTCGAATGGACTTCTAGTTATGGCGGAAGTTGCTCCATGGATATTTCATTTGACAATTCTACAGGTTCTCTTAGTGCAACAATTAATTATTCAATTGCCTCATATTATAGTGATACCTCGACTGGCAAATTTACAGCTTGTGTAACTATTAATTCCGGTTCCATTACTTTGACAAATTTAACCTTAGTCGAAGGTGAAATTGCAACTTATGATTATCCACCAACAGAATTAAATTTTACCGTTAAAGACGGCGAGGTTACTTTTTCTTATGAGTCAACCGGATCTGGTTGGGATTATTAAAGTGAGAGGAGATTAATAAAATATGAATAAGTTGAAATTATTTGTTTTCCAAGCATTAGTTACACTAGGAACCTTATGTATAACAAGTTGTGGAGAAAAAACAGAACAACCAAATTTATCTCCAGTTACAAACTTGGGTGATGAAGAAAAACCTGCTTTTGTTGATCTTGCCGAAATTAGTCTAGAAAATACAACTTTACATCCAAATCAAACTTTAAAATTAACTGGGCCAGAAAATGTAACTTGGTCTGTTAGTAATGATTTAGCAACCATTAGCGAAGATGGGACAATAATGGCTGGTGAAAAAGATGGAACTTTCATTGTTAAGGCCACAAGTAAAACTAATGGTGATATTTCTGTACAAAAACAATTTACAATTCATACAATGTCTTCAAAAGAATTATCAAATAAAATCTATTCTTGGGCTGAAGGCTATAATTATACCATGAATTGGACTGGTAAATTCTTTAATGAAGATGGTAGTGAAGTAACCGCTGAACAAATTATTAAAGATTCAGAAAGTGTTGGAAGTACTGATGCTTCATTAATTTACGAAGATATGGCAATAAAAGGCAATATGGTTAAATATACAAACGATGCTTTTTATTGGAAATATGGTGTTGATGGTTATGCTTAAGCCTATGAAGGTGGTTCTTATAATTCACCTATAGATGATGGAATTGTTTGGGACTATAACGTAGTAGATGGAAAAGTAGTTAAAGGTCGCCTGATTATTATGATGGTTGGCTTCATTTAGGTGATTATAAATTGCTGTATACATCAGATTTAAGTTTCTTTATTAGAGATGAGTTTAAAGTAGAAGATTCTAATTTAACATTAAGTGATGATAAATCAGCGTTATTATATGACGCAACTAAAGACGCTAATAATTTTAGAGATAAAAGCGAACATAATAGTGATTATTCTTTACCAATAACGCTTTGGGGAATTATTGATTCTAGCTACGCACTCCAATTCTTTGATTTTGGATGGAATGAAGACGTTACAGGTACCATTTTCTATGATGATTATGGTTTTACAGGAAAATTTACTTTCAAAGATGTTGCTATTGGAACCGCAAAGACTTACGATTATGAGGCTATTTTCACAATTGCTGATATAGGGACAACCGTCATCGATGGTATTGATGAATTAATTGCTAGTGATTTGGAATCAATGGGCGAATAACGATTTTAACAAAATCAAAACTGTCCAATTCTGAAAATGGTTATTTAAGAGTATTTCAAAAATAACCATTTTTTTAAAAATGATGATTTCTATATTTTTCCGTAATTATGAGAATAAAATTTCCTAATTTAACAATAATTATTTTTCCAAACTATTGATTGAACTCCTTAAATTTGACAGTAACGCGAAACTATTTATTCTCTAAAATAGAGAGTGGTTTCTTAATAGTAAAGAGTGCAATTTAATGCGTCTTTCTTTATTATATTAGTAGTAATTTTTGGTGAATTATGAAAAAGAAAGTTAAATTTACAAGTGGAAGTTTGTCATTAGTATTTCTTGGAATAATTTTGATTCTATTGCCATTTATTAATTCTAAATTTGATGGTGATTCGAGAGACGTTGCTAGACTAGGTCTTTTGATTTCTATCGGAATGATATCTTTAATATTTGGCGTAACAAAGTATCTGCTTAAAGAACAATCTAAACTAGAATTAACTAATTCTTGCTTTGCCTTTTTAACGCTATATTTTTTAATCGAGGGTATTTCATTCTTTAGCTATAGTGAATTTGGAAGAGGATCTTTTGTAATTGTTATATCACTTTTATTTTTCTTTTTACGTTTTGTTTTTGGCTACCTTAAAGCAAAAGACAACTCAAATTTAATTGATAAATACTTGGAAATATACTTAAGTTTTGCGTTGATTTTGTTATCAAGTACTTATTTTATTTATTCTTCAATTTTATATATTGATACATCAATTGTTTTAGCAATTATTGTTTTGACTTTAACGATTATGTTTGCTTTTGCCAGTATAATTTTCTTATGTTTAAAGGAAAATGAGACAATAAAGTTTAACGTTTCAGCTTTTAAAAACACCTTAGCAGTTTCTTCTTTAATACTTTTTGGTGTCTTCTATTTTCTAGTCTTTACTTTAATATATTGGGATGTTGATTATACAGGTATTGAAGTATATAAATATGGAAATTTGATTATAGGTTTAATTTCTATTGCTTTAGGCGTTGTTCTTTACTTCATGTTAAGGAAGAAAAAAATAGACGATTTTTATGTTTATTCAATTTTCAGTACGCTAATTGCAATTTCAAGTTTTGTTATTTTTTTCTTTAGAAATGGCGTAAGTAGTGTTGATTTATTTATTTTGCGGTTACTAGCTTGTATACTTCCTTGTATTATTTATTTCCTTAAGTTCGTTTTAAGTGAAGTTATCGAACTACCAATTTGGACAGAAATTATAATAGTAATTTGCAATCTTGAATTTTTTATTGGTAGTGGTATACCTTTTGTTTCAAGCATGTTCTCTTTCAATAGTTTACCTGAGCCTAGTTTTTATATAACTTATGTAGTTCTTTTTGGAACAGTTTCAATGGCAATACCATTGATTTATAATGTTATTCATATTTTAGAGATTATAAAAGGTAATCGTTTATGATGATTGTCAAGGAGTTTTATGGATCTTGGAGATAAAATATCAGAAGCTAGAAAAAAGAAAGGTTTGACTCAAAAAGAGCTAGGGGCTTTACTTCATGTTTCCGACAAAGTCGTATCAAAATGGGAAACAGGTAAGGCTTTACCTGATTTAGATATGTTTAAAAGCATATCAAAAGTTCTTGATATTAACATTGATGAAGTGTTTGATAAGGTGGAACTAAAGCCAAAAACTTCACAACTTTTTTACGATGTAACTTTTTTGCAATATTTAAAATTTATATTAATAAACATATTTGTTTTGATTTTAGGGATTATTATTTATAGTTCTGGTTATAACATTGCTTCAGGAAATACATATTTTAATGCAACTATTTTTGAAATTTTTAAGTTAATAAAGGATTTACTTTGTATTATTAGTGTTATTAGTGAAATCGTTTTAACGGTTAACTATTTAATTGCAAGCAAAAATGTTTATACCATATTTAATAAAAGAAATATTGTTACTATGTTAGTAATTTCATTTACTTATTTAATTGTTTTTTTAGTCGCGATAGGATTAGGTCATTATATATTCATTTAAGATGAAAATAAAAAAACTTTTGCAATTAACTCTTTACCTTTTGCTTCAAATATCTATTTGTTCATGTGCGACTGTTGAACCTCTAAGTTTTGATGTTTTTTATAGTTATCTTCGGGGCAATGCAATTGAAATTAGCTTAGCTAGTTTTGGTGAAATGCCTTATTTTGACAATAAAATTGTTGTTTTAAGAAATATTGAAAATGAATCTCGAACTAATTTTAATCTTTCTAAATCCAACGTTGAAACCTATATCAAATACAATATTAATCTTTTAGAAAATAATGATATTAATACTGAATTTCTATCTAATAATATCTATGTGCTTGACGTTAAAAATAATGTTTCTTACGCCTTTAAAACCGAAACTAAAGATATAAACAAAAAAATTAAAGAAATTTATGAAGAAATGGATTTAATATGCAAAGCAATAGAAAGTTATGAAAGAATAGAAGAGAGTAGAGAACCATTTAAGCTTATATCAATTCATAATTTTGATTATTTAAATGTTCCATATTGTTCATTGTATGCAACTTTTTATTTGTGGAAGTATCGTTTTAGCGAACTTTCAAGTTTTTATATTCTTGAATCAGAAATTGAATTTAATCCTGGCTCTAAAATAAATTATGGGAGTAATGGAAATTACTCAAATTGGCTTAATTTAAACAATCAGTTTAAGATGATAATGTCAATATAAAAGTTGCCAATTTTCGGAATTTAATTAGCCAATTTTGGCAACAGACATTCCTAATCGTCATCTTTGAAAAAGGACAGCTTATCTTTAGTTCTATAAGAAGGCCCAACGATCGAGAAAATCTTGGAATGATGAAGCAAACGATCCAAAATTGCGTTTGCAAGAACTGTATCGCCAAAGACTTCTCCCCATTTATTAAAGCTTTTGTTAGTAGTAATAATTGTAGGATGTTTTTCGTAGCGTTTACTTATTAGCTGGAAAAATAAATTTGAATCTTCCCTTGAAATTGGAAGAAAGCCAACTTCATCGATGATTAAGACACTATATGAAGTAAAGTGTTTTAATCTTCGTGCAAGCGTATTTTCCATCTGTGCTTTTTTAAGCTGAGAAATTAAGTCATTGGCTGTAATAAAATAAGTTTGAAGTCTATTTTTAGCTGATTCTATTCCTATAGCGGTTGCTAAATGAGTTTTACCAACACCAGAAGTCCCCACAAAAATAATATTTTCGTTTTTTTCAACGAAACGTAAATTTTTAAGGTCTAAAATTTCTTCTTTGTTTAATTGAGGTTGAAAGTTAAAGTCAAAGTCTTCGAAAGTTTTTATAAAAGGAAAATGAGCAGTTTTGATCATTGATTTATCAACTCTTTCTTGTCTAAATTCAAGTTCTCTTTCGCTCATCGAATACAAAGAATCAAGAAAATTTAATTCACCAGAATTTACCTTGTCAATATAATAATCTAGATTTTGTGAAAATGTAAAAAGTCCAATGGAGTCGAGATTATTTTTAAGTTTATTGTAATTATTGATCATATATATTTAAACCTTTCTAGTGCTTCAGATGAATATTTTTCTACATCTTCATCGCTCAATCCCTTATCTTTCAAAAACTTGCTGTAATGTTCTGGAAGATAATTTATTTTTTGCTTCGAAACCTTATGTGTGGCTATTAAAACAGTGTTATAGAAAATGGATACTTTTTCATCGTCACCGATGATTTTGACGTGTTTTCCAATAAATCTGCTATCAACACTGTACTGTCTTCCTTTATAATTAATTAAACCGGTTTGAGGAACTTTTGACGAGAAAGCGTAGTTTGTTTGTAGTGTTTCGTAGTCTAACTCACTTAACTCAGTTAAAAGTTCTTTTTCATTTTTAAAAAACATACAAGGAGGAACTCCCAATAGCTGATTAGCATATTTTGTATTAATTGTTGTATTTAATCGATAAATTATTCTAAATAGGTCTAATTCATCTTTGACTTTATTGTTATACGAGTAAAGCCGTTTAACAAATTTATTTGAAGTTTCACACTTTCCTTTTGTTTGAGGTGTGAATGGATTACACAGTTTTAATTCTACCCCTAAATCTTTAAAAAACTGTGCAATTTCTTGGTGAATTATTCTATTTCCTTTTTCATCAATATGGACAACTGCCGGCATGTTATCAGTTAATACTTTCTTTGTTTTGCCGCCAAAATATTTGAAAGTATGGAGCAAACATCTCATAAAGTCTTCGTTTGTACGGCTTATGGAATATTCGAAGTAATGCATTCTTGAATATCCTAAGGTTGCAGAGAATAAATTGAATGTAATAATCTCACCCAAAATTGTGTTTAAGCTTATGCTTTCAACCCAGTCAACTTGCAATTGTTCTCCAGGCTCAGTTTCGTATCTAAAATGAGCTATATGATTCTTTTCTTTAACATTTAAATTATTTCTTTGTACAAATTTTAGAAAATTTGAGTAAGTACAAGTAATTTGTTTTTCTTCTCTTTGCTCGTCAGTGAAGTAGAAGAAAGCGGACGCAACGCCAATAGCTGGATCCTTAAGCACATCCCTAATTTCTTCTTTCAAATCGTCCAGTTGGGATTTTCTTTGGCGAGGTTTAAAATCTCTTTTTTCATGATACATATCAGACAGAGTATGTCTATTAATGTTTGTTTCACGTGACAGTGCTGTAAAATTCGGCTTCACATTAATCTCCTTACAAATTGCTATTTTGCGCATAGCTAGCGCATAATCTTTCTTCATAATTAATTCCTTTCTAAACAAAGAATAATTATGAAATAAATAATCAGTATCGGCTATTTTAAATTCCGATTTATGGCTAAGATTATTTTCCTATTTTCAATAGAGAATCAATTCTCCTTTTTATAGAGTGACTATATCTTTACGTTTCAGTATATTTAAAGCATAAAACATGGAGTTCTTATGAAAAGGTTAATATTAATTTTCTCAAGTTTGTTATTATGCGTTAATGATTGTTCTATTCCTTGTAAAACTACAGATTTTAAGGCTAATCAAATTACAAATGTGTCAACTTCATATAAATTTAATATCAATCATAATGAAAAAGATTTATTTGAGGAAGATTTAGCGAGGACAAATCTCATAAGCTTAAATGCCATAGATTTAGAACTTTCATCATTTACTTTTTATAAAATGAATTTTAACGGAGTATATTATGTTGCCGATATAAAAGATTCACAAAGTAATGGTTTGGTAGAACTGAAAATAATTTCGAATTGTACTTTATATAATAATTTTGGCGAATATCAGGATTTATGTGGAGAAAATTATATTCTTGAAATTTTGAGATATGATTATACAAACGATAAGCTCTATAAAACATTTTCAAAATTAGATTCTAACACTGTGAAGAAAATCATTGAAAATTCCTCTGAAATAAGCGAAGAATCTCCTGAATATTTTAATCTATTGGCCAGCTTAAATGCGGAATTTACTTATAGAAGTAAATATTCAAAAGAAAGCAATATTGAAAATTATTCCCTTTCTCTTGATAAGCCACAAGTTGATAACCAATCTATATTGGACCACTATTTAACAGTAGCGAAAAGTAATAGCGATGCTGACATGATTCCAATAGAAAATAATCAAGAAGGATACATTTATTCTTTCGATGATTCAATTGTAAATTTGATTCCAAAATCATATTTTGCGAATAATGGAACTTATAGCGGAGGTGGATCTGAGTGGGGCTATTTTGTTAAGACTTATAATGATCTTGGAAATAACAAAATTTCTAGTGTGTTGGTTTATGATATTTTTACTATCTCTTCTGATATAAAGACGCCAGATTTAACAGAAATAAAAGTAGTTTTGCATAAAAATTTTAAATACTACTTCGATTCTGATGTTGTAGTTGGCGATGTTGACAATAATTATTGTCTTGGAAATCCCCAATATAAAGCCTCATTAAGATATTTTGAACCTAATAATGTGGAAAATCCTGCTTCACATCCTAATCCTGAAGATGGTAATAATTTATATAATCCCTTAGATGATTATGGTTATTCATTTGGAAATGTAGCGACCAAAATGCTTGGCACATTTAAAAATTCACGTGGTATTGAAGATAATGCAAATATTTTCTTTAAATTTATAATTTCTGCATTAAGTGATTTGGTCGTAACTGGCGCTTTAAGTGCAGCTAATATACCTCTTGGCGCATCATTTTTAATATCGCAAGCTGCCGGTTTGATTACAGATTTGATAACTAGCTCTCTATTTAAAAAAGCTAAAAATGAATCGCCATTTGTTGATTTGGGAAATTATAATTTTAGTTTTGATTCTGTTTCTTTTAATGATTATTCAAGTTTTGAAGATATGAGGAAAAATAAAGCTTTGCTTAAAGAAATTGGAGTTCTTGTGCCTAATAATTCTGGTGACTATTTATCTCCTGAAAGAAATAAACCGCTTTTGTTTAAAAACCAAAATCATTATATAACATATAGAATTAATATGGTGAGAAGTGAACGTAATGACGATTATTATGCTTTAATATCTCATTGTTTTAAAGCGGAGGTTTTTAATGACACAACTAATATTTTCTCTTGGTATCCAGAGTTTCTAGGAACATCAACAGCAAAATGGGCTTATTCTACTGGAATAAATTCGAAGCCTCTTACTATAAATGCTTATGCGAAGGGAAATAAATATAATTTAAGTTTCGGCGAAAACACTTCACAAATTGTTTATTTTACTCCTGCCAAAAGTGGAACTTATTCTTTCTTTATTGATAACGCATATGCTTATACTTTTGCTAGTTTATACGATGAAAATTTAAATCTTCAAAAGACAAAAAAGACAAATGATATTACCTATATTGATAAATGGACTAATAAGATAAAGATAGCTCAAAATAATTGTTTAACTTTAAATTCGTATTTAACAGCAAATAAAAAATATAAAATAGTTATTTATAGGAAAAACGATTCAAATGTAAGATTATTTGGAACATCAAACATTGAGATATTAATGGTAAATGGCTCAATAAATTCAATTAGTTCATCAGCAACGTTTAAAAGAAATACTAAAGTAATAAGCGGAAACGAAAGTAATCTATTGAGTTTTGTCCCAAGCATGACGGACATCTATACTTTTGTTGCCACTGATGAATATAGTGGTGTATTAGATACTTACTTAGAAGTTAGAGATAAAAATCAACAAATAATTTATAAAAGCGACAATGGTGCTGGGAGTTCAAGAGCTTTCGTAGCATTGACTTTAGCAAAAGGTATTCGATATTATATAGTTTCTAGAAACAAAACTTCTTCGCATACGTCATACAAAATTTATACTTTTGCGGAAGATTATCTTCCTTATATTAGCGGTTCGAATAGAAACGCAAGCATAAGAATGAATTTTAATGGAATAAAACATTATTATTTGGTTCACTATAATCGTGCTTATAATGGGAAATTAATTTTGGAGTTTCTGTATACCAATATTACTCGTACGCCTATTAAAGTGGAATTAACTGACTATAAAGGAACTTTAAAATATAATTATTCGATTTCGGATTCAAATTATAATTCTTTTTCTGTGAGTTCTAACACGTTTTATGTGTTGCATGTATTCACAAACAGCTCATCATCGAATGAATATATTAATTTTTGCTTGTCTTAAATTGAAGTTTGTTTGTGCTTATTATTCAGGAAGCAGTTTAATTCGGCTTTATAAATTTTACAATTCACTTTTAAAATCAGTGCTATAATTGAAATATGAAGAGCAATTATTTTTTAAACGTTTTAGCATTCTTATCGATATTTTCTTGCCTAACTTCTTGTGGAGGAAGTGGAAAAGCAAGTCAACTTTTTGGAGCAAAAGAAGCAACTGAGTTTACCTATTCAGAAGCTGATGAAGAAGGTTATAAGAGAATAGGCGAAAGTGCACAAATGTTTTCTGCAAAAGTTTCTGATAAATTGTTAAAAACTTATCAAAATGGTGAAAACTTAGCATTTTCTCCAATTTCAATATATTTAGATTTAGGTATGGCTGTTGAAATGACACGCGGCAATACTCAAAAGGAATTGTTAAGCGCTTTAAACATTGATTATAATACCTTGAGAAATAATTATTCTTCATTATATCGTTCCTTAAATAATGAATTTGAAGGCGGAATGTCAATTGCTACTAATTCTATTTGGCTAGATTGTAATCTTTCTTTCAAAGAAGATACTTTAGAAAATTTAGCGAATAAATATTATTGCTATTCTTATTCAACTGATTTTATGTTTGATAATGAGAACGCAAATAAAGCGATTACTAATTTTATTAAAGAACATACAAATGAATTTTTAGCTCCTGATCTTAATTTAAGTGAATTAACAAGTTTTGTTTTACTGAATACTTTCTATCTTAAAGACGTATGGAATGTATTTGGTAAAGACTTAGCAACGTATAAAGAAAAAGTTAATTTTAAGAATAGCGATGAAAGTATCACAAATAAAGAGTTTTTGTGTGCGGATTATGAATTTGGTTTGTCATATGAAACTGATGATTTTGATACGTTTTATGCTCAAACTGAAAACTCTTATAAGCTAATTTTTATTAAGCCTAAAGAAAAGAAAACAGTAAAAGATGTTTTTACGGAAGAAAACATTTATTCATTATTAAAAGAATCGTTTAATGATAATGCAGTTGATGAGGAAAACAACATTCATCACTTTACAAGAGTAATTTTTCCAGAATTTGAAGCTAGTTTTGATGAAAATATTAAAGACTTGATGGTTGATGCGTTTAATGTAAAAGATTTATTTTCTTCATCATGTGATATTTCACCATTATTTGGAAGTAACAATTCTTCAACTTCTTGTAGTGCTTTACAACATATAACGAAATTAAAAGTAGACAGTTTAGGCATAGAAGGTGCAGCAGTTACAGCTTTAGTTGGTGATACATCTATTGATGTTCCTTATCAAAAAGTTTTTCACGATTTTGTCATAGATAGAGATTTCGGCTATTTGATATTAGATAAATATGATAATTTGCTTTTCAGCGGTGTTGTTGAAAAGATTTAATTATTTTTAAAATAAAGTTAGTTTTACAATGTTTTTTTGCAAAATGTTGATTATTTAAAAATCAAAAATTACTTTTAATAAGTTGTGTTTACTTCTTTACAATTCGTTTTAAAAATTAGATTATATATCCGAATAATTGCGATTACAGGCTTTCTTTTTTAAAAATAATAGTGAATTTAACTTGTTTAAATTGTAAAATTTTTATATGAATGGTTTTTTAATTTACTCGATAGAAGATGATCATGAAATATCTGATTTAATAAGGTTAGCATTAGAAAAAAGTGGGTTTGAGGTTCGCTGTTTTGATGATGGTGAAGATTTTTTAAAAAAATTTGAAATCAAAAAGCCAAATCTCATCCTTTTAGATTTAATGCTTCCTGGAATACAGGGCAACGAAATTTTAAAAGAAGTTAGAAAAGACACAAAAAACGATAAAATTCCTATCATTATTTTGAGTGCAAAATCATTACTTGAAGATCGTATAATTGGCTTAAATAATGGTGCTGATGATTATGTGATAAAGCCTTTTAATATAAAAGAATTAATAAGTAGAATTAACGTTCATTATCGTAAATTTTTAAAAGATCAATTTATTATCAAGGATAGAGAATATACATTAGATTATAAAAATGAAGTATTTTATAAATATGATGAGAAAATTAATTTAACTTCGAATGAGTACAAAATTATTAAATATTTATTATTAAAACAAGGGAACATTGTTTCTAGAGATGAACTTTATAACGAAATCTGGGGAACCAATAACAAAAATAATTCTAGAAGTGTAGACATGCATATAAAATCGATCAGATCAAAAATCGGCGATGAAAATAAGAATTTTATTAAATCTATCTATGGTGGTGGATACATTATTGAAAAATGAATCGATTTAAAAGAACTTTAACTATATTTTTATTTACAATTAGTTTTATTTTAATAGCATTAATTGGACTTTTGGTGCCTTTTTATCAAACGAAAGCATCATATGAAACTGAATTAAATAATTTTTCTCTTGACATAAACAATAATTTAACTAATGATAATTTTGAAGAAATTTTATCTATTTATGGAAATGATTCTAGAACTGATATCGTAATTTTTAATAAGAGTGGAAACATAATAGATTCAACCAGTGATTTTACGTTTGAATCAAACTATTTATTTAAACTGAAAAACGAACTTGATATAGTTAAAAACTTTAATGTTTACGATAAAAGTGGAATCGCAATTTGCACTTATAATTCAAATATTTCTTCATATGTTTTATGCGTTGTTTATTACGAGTCATTTTATTTTATGTTTAAAGTCTTTGTGATTGTTGTTCCGATTGTTTTAGCGATTTTAGGCGCTTTTTGTGTACTTTTTGAATATTTTAAATCGAAAAAGGAAGCAACCTATTTAAAATATCAAGTCAGAAAATTACGTAATATTGTAAACATATCAACTATGGTTGAATATGATAACGATATTGAAAATTTGGCTAATATTTTAAAAGACACAAGAAGAGAACTAGATAGACAACTTAAAAACAATTTTTTAAGTGAAAAGAAACTAAATTTTATTTTAGACTCTATTGAACAAGGTATTATTGTTGTTTCTCTTGAAGGGGCAATAATTTTATCTAATAAAAAAGGTAGAGACATTCTTCATCTTGATAAAAACGATAAGAAAATGGTTGAAAATGCATTAGTTCACGATGTTTTAGTTAATGTTAAAGTAGCATCGTCTTTAAATAGATCGCTCCTTTTTAATAAAGAAATAGAAGGTAAAATCTATGAGTTTAATATCAACAATATTGACGATTCATTTAACGAGAATTCGAATATTAAAAGTGTTTCTATTTTAATTGTTGATATTACTGAAAAATTTAATAGCGAAAAAATGAAAAGAGATTTTTTTGCAAACGCCGCTCACGAATTAAAATCACCATTGACCACGATTTTATGTTATCAAGAATTAATTAAAGATGGCGTTTTAACAAGCAACGAAGAGATAAAAACTGCAAACGAAAAAACAATTAAGGAAAGTGAAAGAATGAATAAATTGATTATGGAAATGCTTGAACTTTCTTCGCTTGAGAACAATAACTTAAGGCCAATTGAAAAGGTTGACGTTTGTAATGAACTTGATCACATTTTATCGATGCTTGAAGAGCAGATAAAAGTAAAGAATATTAAAGTTGTTAGAAATTATCAAAAATTGATTTTAAAAATAAACAATGAAGATTTTTATAATTTATTCAAAAACTTAATTGAAAATGCAATTAGATATAATAAGGTAAATGGTGAAATCAGAATTAATATAGACACTAAAAATAAAACAATCTCAATCGCTGATGATGGAATTGGAATAAGTGATGAAAATAAATCTAGAATATTTGAGAGATTTTATCGAGTTGACAAAGCTAGAAGTAGAGAAAACGGTGGAACCGGACTTGGTCTCTCTATTGTTAAATATATTTGTAACTATTACGACTACAAAATCGAGGTTAAGAGTAGTTTAGGCAATGGTGCTGAATTTACAATTTATTATTAATTTCTTTACAATTTGATAATTTAAAAAAGTACGATATTTATCGATAAAACTAGTAATTTTTCTTAATTCTAAATTTTAATTGTAAATTTTTTTGCTTGAATTGTAAGCGCTTACATATATAATTAAGGTATCTAAAAAACTTTTTGTAGGAGGATTTATAATGAGAAATTCAAAAGGTTTATTTACGTTGAGCGCTGCCTTAATCTGTGCATGTACTATGACAGCTTGTGGCGGCGGAAGTGCTACTGAAGATATCAAAAATACTAATAAAGATATCATTGCAGAAGCACAAACATTAACAAGAGATGATCTTTTTAAAAAAGCTGCAGAAGAAATTGGCGGTGGAACTTTAAAATTCATTGGTACATCTTCAAGATTTAAAAATGCTATTGATGGATTTAAAGCTGAACTTGCTAAATATAATTCTGCTTGTGCTAACATGACAATCACAACAGATACAGCAGTTGATGGCGAAATCTATTCAAAACTTTGTGGAGAAATTGAAGCTGGTCTCACAACTGGTTATGATGCGGCTTTAGTTCAAGACGGTTATCAATTACAAGCTCTTGGTATTAATACTGGATATTTCTTAAATTATGTACCAAAAGAATGGAACGATGACAAAGATACAAATAAAACAAAGAACGCTAATCCATTCTCGCTTCAATATAATATGAAAACTTGGATGGTTAATAATGGTGGAAGTGGAGCTGATGTTGTAATCGATAATATTTGGGACGTTACACAAGATAAATTTAAAGGTCATATCCATACAATGGATCCTAATAACGAAAACGTTAATAGAGACTGGCTCATCATGCTTACTCAAGACGAATGGTGCGATGCTCTTGAAGAAGCTTTCAATGCTTCAACAAATGACAACAAGTCATTAGATATGAAAAAATATGAATCTTATGGCGATCAAAAATATGCTTATGCATTTATTGATAAATTCTTAACAAACGCTGTCTTCCATGGTGATGATGGCGCGGCTCGAGATGCATTCATGAAAGACTATGGTGGACTTGGCTGGATTGTTTACTCAAAGATCGCTTCAATTCAAGAAACAGCAGAAATTACTAAGAAAAACATTACTATTGCTGCTTTAGGAAAAGATTTTAGTGATGGTGCTAACCCAGGCGATTCAAAAGTTAATGGTTTCGGTGGATTTATGTATAAACACTATCTCCAAATCATGCCATATACTCAACATCCTTGGACATCATGTGCATTCATTAATTACTTAAGCACAACTAAAGAAGGTTATGCAGCTTGGGGTAAAGATATTGGCGATTATCCATCAATGCCTTCAATTAATGTTGATAGAACTAAGTTCGGACATGGCACATTAGAAAACTATGAATTTACACAATCCGATGATGGTGAAAATGTATTTTCTTGCTTAAATGACCCAGCATCAAGTTGGTGGGAAGATAAAGCTAATGTTGTAGTCGAAGATCCTGCATTCATTGTTACTGAATATCAAAATGTTAATAACTTTATAAAAGACGTTATTGCAGCTAAATAATTGAATTAATTTGATTTTGCGGGTAAGTGATTGCCCGCAAAATTTTTAAAACTTACGGAGTTAAACTATGGAAAACACATTTCAACTTGATTCCATGAAATTAAAAGCAAAAAAGGCGATGAATCGCGGTTTAACTTTTTTTGGTATGCCTGCAAATTCCATTTTAATTATTTTTGGAGTTTTGCTTTTGATTTTAACCTTTATTCCATTTATTTATGTTATTGTAGATTCTTTTACAGTACACATAATGGAATCGACTGCACTAGGACTTCCAAATGGTAGTTTTACAACAGCCCATTGGCAAGATGTTTTTGCGGGAAGAAATAGTGTAGCTTATTTCTGGCGACCATTAGGCAATTCTTTATTAGTTTCTGTATTAGCCTGTGCGTTTGCAATTTTGTTTGGTGGAATCGTAGCGTATTTGGTCACTAGAACAAATATGCCATTTAAAAAATTCGTTTCTAGTGTTTTTATTTTCCCTTATATTATGCCTCAATGGACTTTGGCATTATTTTGGAAAAACTTTTTTATTTCAACAAATTGTACTGGTGGATATGTTGGTGAACTTCAAGCTATGACGGGATTTGCTTCTCCTGAATGGTTAGTTTTTGGAACATTCCCAATTGCTCTTGTTTTAGGCCTTCACTACGCGCCATTTGCTTATATTTTAATGGGTGGCATCTTAAGAAATATGGACGCTAACCTTGAAGAAGCCGCAACAATTTTAAATATTCCACGTCGTAAAATATTTACTCATATTACAATTCCAATTTTAAAACCTGCAATTTTAAGTACGGTTTTGCTTGTTTTTTCAAGCGCAATGAGCTCTTATCCTGTTGCAACGACTTTAGGTAAGCCAATTAACTATCAAGTTTTAGCAACTCAACTTAATGTCATGTTACAAGGTGGACGATATTCTGGTGAAGCTGGAATGGGAGCTATTATTTCTCTTGTTTTAATTGCGATTGGTGTTGTTATTCTTTTATTAAATAATGCAACTACTGGAAGTCGTAAACAATATACAACGGTTAGTGGAAAGAGCGGTCAAGTCAGCAAGAATAATCTTGGAAAAGTTGGAAAATGGGTCGTAGCAGTTATTTTATCAATTATCGTTTTATTCTTCTGCATTGGTCCAATGGTTTCGTTTATTTTTGAATCCTTGTTACCAAATTCGGGTGATTACTCAATTGGTTTTACAACTAAATGGTGGACTTCTCAAGAAGTATTAAGAAATGGATATAAAGGTGTATTCTACTCTCCAGAAATTTGGTCTGCACTTGGTGGATCAATTGCTATGTCTCTTGTTTGCTCACTATTTGCTGGAACATTTGGCTTACTTATTGGTTATGCAGTTAGTAAAAAGAGAAAGAGTAAACTTGCTCAAGGTGTCAATAGTTTAGCTTTCTTACCTTACTTATTACCTTCAATTTCTCTTTCTGCAATCTTCTTTATGGTTGGTTTAAATATCAAGTGGTTATATGCAACTCCTTTCTTACTTTGTGCAATTGTTGGTGTTGTTAAATATATACCATTTGCAAGTAGAAGTAGTTTAAACGCAATGCTTCAACTTAGTAATGAAATTGAAGAAGCAGCGATGATTCAAAACATTCCATGGTGGAAGAGAATGGTTCGAATTGTCTTCCCAATTCAAAAATCAAGTTTCTTAAGTGGCTATTTATTACCATTTATTAGTTGTATGAGAGAACTTTCACTATTTGTTCTTATAGCTCCAACTGGAATGCTTCTTACAACACTTATGTTCCAACTTGAAGAGACTGGTTTACCAGCACTTGAAAATGCAGCTAACTTAATTCTTGTTGTTGTTATTTTGATCTTTAACTGGTTAATCAACAAGATTACTGGTGCTAGCTTAGATAAAGGTATAGGAGGTTAATTAAATGCCTACAATAGATTTAGTAAATGTTACAAAAAGATGGGGAGATTTCTATGCTGTAGATAATTTAAATCTCCATATTGATGATTATTCTTTTATTACACTTCTTGGTCCTTCTGGATGTGGTAAAACAACTACATTAAGAATGATTGCTGGTCTTGAAACTCCAACAAGTGGGAAAATTTATATCAATGGTGTGCCCGTTTTTGATAGCGAACTTGGAATTAATATTCCAGCTAGCAAAAGACATGTTGGTTTCTTGTTCCAAAACTATGCTCTTTGGCCACATATGACCGTACAAAAAAATATTGAATTTGGTCTTCAAAATTTAAAAGAGTATATGCCTGTAATTGATAGTGATTATACTCAATATAAAAATGATTTAATCTTATTTAATAACGCTTCTAAAGTTGTTGAAATTATTAAAGAAAATATCGATAAAAAAGGCAAAGTTGATAAAAGAAGAGCTTTAATTGCAATTATTGATAATTTCAAGGTTTCAATGTTTTCTGCAAAGAAAATCTTTGACTTAAATCTTGAAGAAAAAACTCCAGAAGAAGTTAAAACAATTTGTGAAAACAAGATTAAAGAAACTAATGAAAAAATTGATAATATTGTTAAAAAATGTGAAGAAAAAGGTATTGACCTTAATTCAGATGGTTACGTTTTAGCTGATTCTGAACTTGCTGAAGATTATATATCAGTTAAATTAATTTACGATATTATTAAAGATTATAAGACTCTATTAACTTATCTTGATAAAGCAAAAGAAGAAAATGTAAAACCTGTTAAATATATTATGAGAAAAACAAATGTCTCATATAAAACAGCAAAAACGTTATTAGATTTTGCAACTTCTATTGTTTCAAAAAATGATCAGGAAAAAGAAGAAGAAGTACAAAGAGAACTTAAATTTTATAGTAACGAAATTGAAAGAGTTAAAAGTTATTATTTAAATAATGGTTTCCATCTTAATGAAAAAGGTGAAAAAATTCCAACTATTGATTATGAAAATAAATCTTGGGATGGTAAAAAAGTTCACTTAATTAAATTAAGAGGCTTATCTAAAGAAGAAATTGATCTTAAAGTAAGACATGTTTCCCGTGTTGTTAAAATTGGTGAATTCATGGATCGTTATCCTAGTGAATTAAGTGGTGGACAACAACAAAGAGTTGCAATCGCTCGTACCCTTGCTCCAGGACCAAAAGTCTTATTTATGGATGAACCACTCTCTAATCTTGATGCTAAGTTACGTCTTGAAATGAGAAGTGAACTTAAACGTTTACATCTTGAAACAGGATCAACTTTCATTTATGTTACTCATGATCAACTTGAAGCTATGACTCTTGCTACAAAGATTTGTCTTATTAATAATGGCGTTTTACAACAATACGATGCACCTCTTGATGTTTATAAAAAACCTAAGAATATCTTCGTTGCTGACTTTGTTGGCTCTCCTGCCATTAACTTTGTTGAAAGCTTTGTAGAACAAGGAGCTGATAAACGTATTAAACTTTCCTTCTTAAATAACTTACATTTTGAATTTAATCCTTTAAGTGATGTTAATCTTGAAGAATTAAGGAAAGAAAGAGACGAAGAATTTAAGAAAGAGGAAGAAGAAAAAGCTAAACTCAAGGACAATAAGAAATTCGTTGAAAAAGGAAATAAAGACAAAGATTTTGCTTTCGCTATCCAAAAAGTCACTGAAACAATGAGTTCAGATGAGGAAAAAGAAATCAAAGATAATGAATATATTATTGGCATTAGACCTGAATTTATTCGTTTATCTGATGAAGGAAAAGTGGAAGGTGAAATTTATAGTGCACTTCCTTCTGGTATGGAAACAATTGTTAAAATTAGAGTTGGTGAATTCTTATTAACAAGTGTTATATTTGGCGGAGTCGATTATAAAGTCGGAAGTATTTGTCGCTTTGATTTTGTTGGAAAAGAAATTTTACTTTTCGATAGAAAGAGTGGCAAATTAATCGCTCAAGGCGGATTAGAATAAAATTCTTTAAGGGGCGTAAAAACGCCCCTTTTATAGAAATAATTGATTTTTGCGGGGTTTTTACATGAATATTAATGCTTTAAATAACTTTAATGTTTGGAAAAATAAACTTAATGATATCTCTAAAATAGACTATCAAGAACTTTTAAAAATGAATGAAGATAATATCAACGATTCATTTTATAAAGATCTTTCCTTTGGAACTGGTGGATTAAGAGGAAAGATGGGTTTAGGAACTAATCGTATAAATCAATTTACGATTTATAAAGCAACAAGAGGAGTTGGTTTATATTTAAAAACTAAATTTAATAAACCAAGCGTTGTAATTGGCTATGATTCTAGAAATCATTCAAGAGAATATGCTTATATTAGTGCAAACGTTTTTGCTAATTTAGGAATTAAAGTTTTTATATTTAATGAACTTATACCAACTCCTGTTGTTAGTTTTGCAATTCGTTATTTAAAAGCTAGTGCGGGAGTAATTTTAACGGCAAGCCATAACCCAAAAGAATACAATGGCTATAAAGTTTATAATGATGGAGGGAATCAAATTACTTTAGAAGAAGCAAATGCAATAACTACTAAAATTAGTGAAATTGACCCTCTTGATGAATATTTAAAATTTACATCTTTAAACAAAGAAAGTTCTTTTTTGATAAATGAAATAGGAGAAACTCTTATTGAAGATTTTATTAAATCTAATAAAAAAACCTCACTTTTAGAGACTTTTTCAGAAAAAAGAATCAAAATTGTCTACACTCCTTTAAACGGAGCAGGTTATAAATTAGTACCACAAGTTTTAAAAGAGTGTGGTTTTAAAAATTTACTAGTTGTTAAAGAGCAAGCAAGTCCTGATGGAAATTTTCCAACCTGTCCTAAACCAAATCCTGAACTTAAAGAAGCAATGGAACTTGGTATAAAACTTGCTAAATCTTCTAATAGCGAACTTTTAATTGCAACTGATCCTGATTGTGATAGATGTGGGGTTGGAGTGCGTTATAATGATGACTTTATTCTTTTAAATGGAAATGAAGTAGCGATATTAATGCTTAATTATTTAATTAAAGTTAAAGGTAATTTAAGTGATAAAGAAATTGTAAGAAGTATTGTTTCAACTTCCTTTGTTGATAAATTAGCTAAAGCAAATAATATCAAAGTAAAAGAAGTTTTAACTGGCTTTAAATATATCGGTGAAGAAATGAATCGCCTAGAAAGAAATGGTAAATTAGATAATTATCTTTTTGGTTTTGAAGAAAGTTATGGATATTTAACTAATAAAGAGGTCCGCGATAAAGATGCAGTTAATGCTTCTTTGTTTATTGCTGAAATGAGTGAATATTATCGTCTTAATGGACATTCTTTAATTGATGAATTAAAAAATATATATGCTAAGTTTGGTTATAACAAAACAATTTTACTTACTGAAGAATTAGATGGAGAAAGTGGCTTAAAACGCATTGATAAGATTGTTCAAAATTTAAGAGAAATGTCTTTTGAAAAACTTTCTGAATTATTTTCTGAAAATGTTTTGTCTAAAGAAGATTATTTAATATCAAAGTGTTTTTATAAAGAAAGCACAAGCGAGATTTTATTACCTAAAAGTAATGTTCTTATTTTTAAACTCGAAGATGAGACACGTTTTATGATAAGACCTAGTGGGACTGAACCAAAAATAAAGTGTTACATCGAAGTTAATGATAAAGATGAAGAAAAATGTAATGAAAAATTAGAAAGATACTCAAAGCTCTTCAAGAAAGTAGTTAATGAATTATGAAAAAGATATATGAATTAATTCCGCCATTAAAAGAATATATTTGGGCTGGAGAAAATCTTAAAAAATATAAAAAGACCGAGCTAGGGAAAATATCTGAAAGCCGGGAACTTTCTTTTTTAAAAGGTGATGAGACAAAGTTAATATATGACAATCAAGAAATAACAATAAGTGAATTTATAGAAAAAGAAGAAATAAAAAAATACATTAATCCAAAACTTAAAAATCTTTTAGTTAAACTTATTGATTCAAGTCAATCTCTTTCAATTCAAGTTCATCCAAGTGATGAATATGCTTTAAAATATGAAAATTCGCTTGGTAAAACTGAAATGTGGATCATTTTAGAAGCTGAAAAGGATTCTTATATTAATCTTGGCTTTAATAAAGATGTTTCAAAAAGCAATTTTCCAGAGCTAATAAAAGATGATTCGATTTTAAAGTGCTTGAATAAAATTTATGTTAAACCAGGTGATATATATTTAATAAAACCAGGTACAATTCATGCAATAGGAAAAGGAATCACTTTGTTAGAGATTCAAGAAAGCAGTAAATTGACTTATAGAGTTTATGATTTTAATAGAGTCGATAATAGTGGAAATAAAAGAGAACTTCATGTTGACAAAGCAATGGATGTTTTAAATTTTTCTCGATTAGAAGTTAAAAATTTAAAAGAAGAGAAGGAGATTAAAACTGAATATTTTGTTGTTAAAGGTGATGTAGTAAATGAAGAAAAAGATGTTGAAATTTCTAAAGCTTCAATAATTACGGTTATAGATGGTGAAGGTAAAATTGATGAATTAAACGTAAGTAAATATAAAAGTTATTTAATCTTGCCTTCCAAGAAGCTATTTTTTAAGGGACGTTTTAAATATTTCTTAACTAGTGTCTAAGGCTGCGCCATATTAACTTTTGATATAAATTATTTAAAAACCTTGCAAATCTCAAACATTTTGTTGCTTAATCTTGATTTTCGCTATTATTATCGTCATCATTATTCTTTAACTTATTTTGAACATTAATTATTTCAAAGATGATACATACCGTAAATATAGGTAGTTCAATGGCAATAATATAAGCTACGTTTTCTATAAAGAAAAACAAAATAATATTGATAATTAAAACAACAATTAAAGCAATAAAGTAATAAAGTTTTTTCATCTCGATTTACCTCAATAATATTTTAATACTTATTGAATCACACAAGTTATTTTTTATTGACTTTTTGAATATCTAAATAGAAAATGAATTAGAGTTTTATAGGAAAAATTTATTAAAATACCTGCAAAACTTAAACGAAAATTTCAAATCAAGCTACATAAAGTGCAGAAAAAAAGCTTAACACGTTTATTCATGTTAAGCTTTAATTTTTAAAAGTGGCCTCCTAGGCAGGAGTCGAACCCGCAACCTCTTGGTTCGTAGCCAAACACTCTATCCAGTTGAGCTACTAGGAGTTTTTATCTTTCATTTCTTTCTGAAAGCGAATTAAATTATATAACAAGAGCGCTATTTTGAAAATAGTTTTATTTAATATAAAAGAGTTAAGCTGCTTATTAAGAAACCTATTACCTAACTTAATTTATTCTTATTGATTTGATGAGATACCAAATTTAAAACACAAATAATTAAGTTTGATAAAAGTATAAGCGTCATAAAAGAATACAATCGTATAGATTTAAAATTTAGTAATTTTCTTTTTGTTAGAGGAACACTATTAACGCAATAATATCTTTTCTATCTAACCCAATTGATAATAGTCGATAATCTTGTTTAGGCATTATAAATCATTTATAATCTCTAAGGTTTGAAGGATAAAATATGAAAGATATTACAAGTGAATTTGGAAGTGGAAAAATATTACCTTTAGTTTTTAAATTAACTATTCCAGCAGTTATAGCTCAACTTATTACATTTCTTTATAACCTTGTTGATAGAATGTATGTTTCTAATATTCAAGATATTAAAACTGAAGCTTTAGCGGCTTTAGGTATAGTTTTACCAATTACCATAATTGTT